>JAUMYI010000344.1 GCA_030528705.1 Comamonadaceae bacterium
GCTTGCAACGCCAGAGGCGCCGAGTTGGCCGGAGCAAGCCCCAATCGAAATTGGCCCATTTGCACAACGGAGTTGCCCATGACTTACCCCATCGACACCATCCGCAGCCATTTCCCTGCGCTGCACCATGCCGACGCGGGCGGCCAGTTGCCGCTGTTTCTGGATGGCCCGGGCGGCAGCCAGGTGCCGCAGGCGGTGCTCGATGCCATGGTGGGCTACCTGGGGCGCTACAACAGCAATTTCGGCGGCTATGCCGATGCCGGCTTGCGCACCAGCGCCCTGGTGGGCGATGCCCGCGCTGCTGCGGCCGATTGGCTGGGCTGCGCGGCCGATGAGGTGTTCTTCGGCCTCAACTCCACCAGCCTGATGTTCAACCTCAGCCGCGCCGTGGCGCGCACCTGGCAGGCGGGCGACAACATCGTGCTCAGCCGCATGGACCATTTCTCGCACGTCTCATCGTGGCAGCGCGCCGCCGAGGAGCAGGGCGTGGCCGTGCGCTTCGTGCCGCTCAATGCCGAGGGCAGCGACCTGGACTATGCCGCGCTGGCCGGCCTGGTCGATGGCAGGACGCGCCTGCTGGCCTTTGCGCTGGCCTCCAACGTCACGGGCAGCTTTGCCGATGCGGCCACGCTGGTGCAGGCCGCGCGCCAGGTGGGCGCCTGGGTGAGCATCGACGCCGTGCATGGCGCGGTGCATCGGCTGGTCGATGTGCGCGCGCTCGATTGCGATTTCCTTTTTGCCTCGGCCTACAAGCTCGGCGGCCCGCATCTGGGCCTGTGCTATGGCAAGCGCGAGCACCTGCAGAACCTGCGCCCGTACAAGGTCGAGCCCGCCGCCGAGGCCGTGCCCGGCCGCTGGGAGCAGGGCACGCAATCGTTCGAGGCGCAGGCCGGCTTCATTGCCATGGTCGATTATTGGGCCAAACTGGCGGGCAGCGCCGCCGCCGCGCGCCGCGCACGCCTGCAGGCCAGCTATGAGCGCGTGCACGAATACGAGTTGGGCATTAGCCGCGCCGTGCTGCAAGGGCTGCGCGAGCGCCCCCGCGTGCGCCTGTACGGTCACGACAGCGCGCATGGGCGCAGCCCGACCTTTGCCTTCAACATCGTTGACAGCAGCGGCGCCATCTGCGACCCCTACGCCATCAGCCAATGGTTTGGCCAGCGCAATGTGGCGGTGGGCAGCGGCAACTTCTACGCGCTGGACATCGTGCGGCATCTGGGGCTTGCAGACACCGGCCTGCTGCGCATCGGCTGCCTGCACTACACCAGCCATGCGGAAATCGAACGCTTTTTCGCGCTGCTGGACGAATGGCTGGCAGCGCATGGGGCGTGAGTGCCACGCGCGCCGGGGGCTGGAACAGGCCCTCAACCTGCCAGACCGCGCGCCGTATCCGGAAACGCCCGCAGCACCTGCCTGTCCTGGGTAACCAGCGGGCAGCACAGCGCCTGGGCCAGCGCGACGAATTCGCAGTCGTAGGCCGTGCAGCCGCTGTGCTGCGCCAGGGCCAGCACAGCGGCGGAATCGACCGCTTGCTCGCCCAGCGCCATCAGGGCTTGCGCTTCCTGCTGAATCTGGGTGGCATCGGCCAGGCTCAACTGTTGGCGGCGCACGTAGCCGCTCAAGATGTTGCGCAACTCGCTGCGCCAAAGCGGCGGGGCGTGCCATTGCGGGTGCTGGCGCAGCAGGGCTTCGG
>JAUMYI010000035.1:0-2031 GCA_030528705.1 Comamonadaceae bacterium
TGGACGAAAAGCAATTGCGCGAGCTGCACATCCGCCTGCGCAACCCGCAGCCGCAGTAATGGCGTTCGCTGCTCGCCCCGCACTGAAGCGCATCGCCTGTTTGCCATGCATTGCGAGCCAGACAGCCAGCCGCCGCGCCTGATCGGCCTGAGCGGCGGCATTGGCAGCGGCAAAAGCACGGTGGCGGCCCTGTGGCAGGAGCTGTTTCACGTGCCCGTGGCCGACGCCGACGGCATTTCGCGCCAACTGACGCAGGCCGGCGGCGCGGCCGTGGCCGCCATCGCGCAGCATTTCGGTGACGAATACCTCAGCGCCGACGGCGCCATGGACAGGGCCAAGATGCGCCAGCGCGTGTTTGCCGATGAGCAGGCCAAGCAGGCGCTGCAAGCCATCTTGCACCCCTTGATTTTTCAGGCCTTGCAGGATTTGGTGCAGCAGGCGCGCGCGCAGCGGCAAACGGCCATCGTGCTGGACATCCCCTTGCTGGTGGAGTCCGCGCACTGGCGCCCCCGGCTGGACGCAGTGGCCATCGTCGATTGCAGCGCCGAGTTGCAACTGCAGCGCGTCATGCGGCGCTCGCAACTGCCGGCGCAGCAAGTGCAGCGCATCCTCAGCCAGCAGGCGCCGCGCCGCGCCAAGCTGGCCGCCGCCGATTTGGTGATTGCCAATGGCGACATCTCCCTGGCGCAGCTGCGTGCGCAGGCCCAGCGCGCTGGAGCCCTGCTGCAGCTTGAGCAGCGCCGCTAGTGCGTGCTTTTTTCCAAGCCAGAAACACATGCAGGCCACATCACAGGCACTGGTAGCAGGCGGCGGCATTGCGGGCCTGAGCGCGGCCATCGTGCTGGCCGAACAAGGCTTTGACACCACCCTGATCGAGCAAACCCCGCAGTTCGTCGAAGTGGGCGCGGGCCTGCAAATCGGCCCCAACGCCTGGCGTTGCCTGCGCGCCTGGGGGCTGGAGCAGGAGGTGCTGGCCGTCTCCAGTCTGCCCCATGCCATGGTTGTCAAAAACCTGCATACAGGCGCCGTTCTGGGCACGCTGCCGCTGGGTCTGAGCGCGCAGCAGCGTTATGGCGCGCCCTATGCCACCGTGCTGCGGGCCGACTTGCTCAATTGCTTGGCGCAGCGCGCCAGGCAGACCGAGCGATTGACGCTGCGCATGGCCAGCCAAGTGCAGGGCATTGACAGCCACGCCGCCGGGCAGGCGCTCTGCCTGCGCATGGTGGGCGCCGACGGTGTGACGCAGCAGCTTCAGGGCGAGTTGCTGCTGATTGCCGATGGCGCTGGCGGCCGCTTGCGCCAGCAAACGAGTGTGGATGCCGCACAAGAGCCGCTGTTTCGCTCCGGCTACACCGCCTACCGCGGCATCATCCGGCAATCGGCGCTGCCGCAGTGCCTGAGAAGCCAGCAGGTCAGCGCCTGGCTGGGCAAATACCTGCATGCGGTGACTTATCCCTTGCGGGGCAATGACTGGCTCAATGTGGTCTTGATCGCCAGCGATGCGGTGTTGGCGCACAGCACAAGGCGTGGCAGCGCCGACATCCAGGCGGTATTGGGCAGCATTGAGCGGCATGGCCCGCTGGCCAAAGATCTGAAAGATACGATTTTGGCCATCGAGGCCCACGGCATGAACACGCTGGGTTACCGCTGGACGGAGTGGCCGCTGCGCATCCGCAGGCCCGTGCCGTCGCCCCGGGCCCTGGCATCGGGCCGCATGGCCTTGCTGGGCGATGCTGCCCACCCCATGGTGCCGTTCCTGGCCCAGGGCGCGGCCATGGCCATCGAGGACGCGCAGCAACTGGGGCAATGCCTGCAGGGGCTACAGGCCGATGCGCCCGCCAGTGCCATCCCGGCGGCGCTGGCCCAGTGGGCCCGGTTGCGCGCCGGGCGCGTGGCCAAAGTGCAAAAACAGGCGCTGCGCAACGGTCGGGTTTTCCATGCGCAAGGGCTGGTGCGCCATGGGCGCGATGCCGCCCTCAGGCTGATGGGCGCTTATCTGATGGACAAGCCCTGGCTGTTTGCCGGCGGGCC
>JAUMYI010000035.1:2131-13612 GCA_030528705.1 Comamonadaceae bacterium
AGCTCAGCACCACGCTGGAGAGGCGGCGGCGGTAGCTGGCCACGGTGGGGTCTTCGGGCGGGATCTGCCCTTCGGCCACGGCTGGCTTGGGCGGCTCGATCAAGTCCAGAATGGCCACATAGGTCTTGCGCGCCAGGCCCTCGCTCCATTGGCGGTCGCGCATCAGGATTTCCAGCAGCTCGTCCATGGCGGCCGTCCACTGGTTGTGTGCCAGCAGGATTTGCGCGCGCTGGTGGCGGGCCTCGAAGTTGCGCTTGTCGGCGGCAATGGCGGCGTCCAGCTCCTTGAGCCGGGCATTGGCATCGCCTGCGCGGTGCGCGGCGTCGAGGGCGTCCATCCAGGTCTTGAGCGCGCCGTAGCGCTGCGACGTCCCGGCCAGCGCGATGACGGGGGCAAAGGCCACCTTGGCCTCGTCTTCCAGGCCCATCTCCAGCAGCAGCTTGACGTAGTCAAAACGCGCGGCCTCGTCCTCGGGCTTGTCCTGCACGGCCTGTTGCAGTTTGTCCAGGCGGGTCTGCAAGTCTTCTTCGGCGGCGGGCTCGGCCGCCGGCGCTGTCGCCTCGTCCTCGATGGCGGGCGCGCCTTCGGGCAGGTGCTTGTCCAGAAAGGCGCGCACCTGCGCCTCGGGCAGGGCGCCCATGAAACCATCCACCGGCTGGCCCTGCACCATCAGCACGCAGGTGGGAATGCTGCGCACGCCGAACATGCCGGCGAGCTGCTGCTCTTGATCGGAGTCGATCTTGACCAGCTTGAAGCGGCCCTGGTAGGCCGCCTCCAGCTTCTCCAGCACTGGCCCCAGCGAGCGGCAGGGCCCGCACCAGGGGGCCCAGAAGTCCACCAGCACGGGCGTGTGCATGGAGGCTTCGATGACCTCGGCTTCAAAGTTTTCGAGCGTGACGTCCATCATGCAAACCTCGTTCGATTCAGAATCAGCGCGCGAGTGTAAGGGATGGCCCGCGCCCATCGCAGCGCCGTGTGCATCACACGCTCTAGGGGGGAGATTGAGTGTTGCGGCGGTGTTTTCGCTCAAAACTGCGCAGCTGCCGCGTTTTCGCCTTGCCTCTGCGGCTTTTGCCGCGAAAAACCGCTTCGCAAACCCAATCTCAACAACCCCTAGAATCGCGCGTTTCGTTTCAGGGACACGATGGCATGACGCAGGCGCACATCCAGGTGGGCGTGGTCATGGGATCCAGCAGCGACTGGGAGACCATGCAGCACGCGGTTTCGATTCTTCAGGAGTTCTCCATCGCGCACGAGGCGCGGGTGGTTTCGGCGCACCGCATGCCCGATGACATGTTCGCCTATGCCGAGGCGGCCGAGCAGCGCGGCCTGCAGGCCATCATCGCTGGCGCCGGCGGCGCAGCGCACCTGCCTGGGATGTTGGCGGCCAAGACCATCGTGCCGGTGCTGGGCGTGCCCGTGGCCAGCCGCCATCTGCAGGGGGTGGATTCGCTGCACAGCATTGTGCAAATGCCCAAGGGCGTGCCGGTGGCCACTTTTGCCATTGGCGCGGCCGGCGCGGCCAATGCGGCGCTGTTTGCCGTGGCCATGCTGGCGCGGCACAATCGGTCGCTGGCCCAGCAGCTGCAGCAGTGGCGCGCGGCCCAAACCGAGCTGGCGCGCGGCATGGCATTGCCGCCTGCCAGCGCCTGATGTTGCCTGATGCCGCAGCGCAGGCCCAGGCCAATGCCCCAAGCCGCTGCCGTCAGCGGCCAGCCATACCGAACCGAATCAATCAACCCCACCAGAGAGGGCCCTCTCAATGCATGAGCCGCTGTCCATCCAGCCGCCGCTGTACGAACCCATTCCGCCTGGCGCCACCTTGGGGGTGATGGGCGCCGGCCAGCTCGGGCGCATGTTCGTGCATGCGGCCCAGGCCATGGGCTATGCCACGGTGGTGCTCGACCCGCAGCCCGGCAGCTCGGCCGGGCAAGCCAGTGAGCGGCAAATCGTCTGCGCCTACGACGATCCGCGCGGCCTGGCCGATCTGGCCAAGTCGGCCGCGGCCATCAGCACCGAATTCGAGAACGTGCCAGCGCACGCCCTGACGGCCTTGGCCAAGCTCAACCGCGTCGTGCCGCCGGCCGTGGCCGTGGCCATCGCCCAGGATCGGGCGGCCGAGAAAATCCACTTTCAGCACCATGGCGTGCCGGTGGCGCCGTTTGCCGTCATCGACTCGCCGCAATCGCTGATCGCGGCCGCGCCCACGCTGTTTCCGGGCATTCTGAAAACGGCCCGCCTGGGCTACGACGGCAAGGGCCAGGTGGCCGTGGCCCAGGCGCAGGATTTGGAAGCAGCATGGCATGCGCTGGGCCGCGTGCCATGCGTGCTGGAAAAGCGTCTGGAATTGGATTACGAATGCTCGGTGATTTTGGCGCGCGGCTTCGACGGGGCCATGGTGCATCTGCCCGTGCAGCGCAACATCCACCGCGACGGCATTTTGGCCACCACGCTGGTGCTGCCGGGCAACATCGACGCTGTCGTGCAGGACAAGGCCTTGCAGGCTGCCCAGGCCATTGCCGTGGCCACCGAATACGTGGGCGTGCTGTGCGTGGAGTTCTTCGTGCTCAAGGACGGCAGCGTGCTGGCCAATGAAATGGCGCCGCGGCCGCACAACAGCGGGCACTACAGCATCGACGCCTGCGACGTCTCGCAGTTCGAGTTGCAGGTGCGCACCATGGCTGGCCTGCCGCTGACCATGCCGCAGCAGCACAGCCCGGCCATCATGCTCAATTTGCTGGGCGATCTGTGGTTCCCAGCCGGCGAGGAGGAGGCCGTCACGCCCGATTGGCCCGCCATCCTGGGCCTGCCTGGCGTGCATCTGCACCTGTATGGCAAGTCGCAGCCGCGCCCTGGGCGCAAGATGGGCCACGTCACCATCACGGCGCGGACGGCGGAGGCCGCCTTGCAGACCGCCGCCGAAGTGGCTGTGGCGCTGGGCCTGCCTGGCGACTTCGGCAGTCAGGCGCGCGCCCCCAGCCGCCACCCCTTTCTTGCCGCGCGCAGCGCCTGAGCGCCACTGCCTTCACTTGCCATGATCTTGCCGCCCAGCGAATCCGCTATCGCCCAAGCCATTGCCGCGCTGCAGCAAGGCCAGTTGCTGGGCCTGCCGACTGAGACGGTGTATGGCCTGGCCGCCGATGCCTGCCAGGAGCGGGCCGTGCAGCAGATTTTTCTGCGCAAGGGCCGGCCGGCGCAGCACCCGCTGATCGTGCACGTGGCCGATGCGGCGGCGGCCGAATACTTTGCCGCGGCCATTCCGGATTTCGCCCGCGCGCTGATGGCCGCCTTCTGGCCAGGCCCGCTGACGCTGATCCTGCCCAGGCGCCCAGGCGTTGCCGAGCGCGCCGCCGGCGGCCATGCCACGATCGGCTTGCGCTGCCCGGCCCATCCGGTGGCGCGTCAATTGCTGCAACAAGGGCTGCGGGCCGAGCCGCCCATCCGCGGCCTGGCCGCGCCCAGCGCCAACCGCTTCGGGCGCGTTAGCCCGACCCAGGCGGAGCACGTCATTGAAGAGTTGACCGGCAGCGCCCAGGGCGATTTGCTGGTGCTCGATGGTGGCGCTTGTGAGATCGGCATCGAGTCCAGCATCGTCGATTGCAGCCGTGCCCAGCCCGTGCTGCTGCGCCCCGGCCATGTGCAGGCGCAGGACATTGCCCGCGTCACCGGCCTGCCCGTGGCCCGCAGTGGCGCAGCGCGCGATGCCCAGGACGATGGCGCGCCGCAGGCGCCGGGCACGCTCAGCGCCCACTACGCGCCCCATGCCACGGTGCGGCTGATGGATGCCAGCGCCATCCAGACGGCGCTGGGCATTCTGGGCGCGCAAGGCAAGCACATCGCCGTGTATGCGCGCACGCCCATGCACAGCGCCTCGCGTGACATCGTGGTGCGGCGCATGCCGGCCACGCCCGAGGCGGCCGCGCAGGAGCTGTTCCAGGTGCTGCGCAGCTTCGATGCGCAGGGCGTGAAGCTCATCTGGATCGAGGCCGTGCCCGACGAGCCGGCCTGGGATGGCGTGCGCGACCGGATTGAGCGCGCTGCGGCCAGCGCCAGCGGATAAACTAGCGCGCTGTTGTGCCGTCGTTCTTGGCCCCGTTGCCACGGCTTTTCAAAAGCTGCGGCCGCGCCCGGCAGCAACGCCTGCGATGCGATTGGGCAAAGCGGCGCTTTGTGCTTGGCAGGCAGGCGTGCTTTTTGCGTCTGCGCCGTCAAGGGCCAGGAGGATTTGGCACAGGCTTTCGCCTGCCGGCCCACGGATGCCCGGGCCTGTGTGCCACCAGCGCGCCGCACATGGCGCGCCTGGTGTCTGTGCCACAGTGCCCGGCTGCGATGCCGGCCCAACGCAACCGGAGAACACCACCATGGCATACCAATGGCGCCGCTGCATCGCCCCGCTGGCAGCAGGCATTACCGCCGTCGCGCTGAGCGCCTGCGGCTCAAGCAGCACCGTCGAGTCGGCGCTCACCCCCAGCCGCATCATTGCGTTTGGCGATGGCCACAGCGATCTGGGGCAGAAAGGCTCAGGCTACACCGTCAATGGCACGGGCGGCATTGCCAACTGGAGCGAGCAGGTCGCGCGCGATTACGGCCTGAGCCTGAAGCCCGTGGCGCAAGGCGGTCTGTCTTTCGCGCAGGGCAATGCGCGCATCAGCGCCAAGCCCGATGCCGCAGGCGAGGCCAGCACGCCGACGCTGGCCGAGCAGATCGACGCCTTCCTGGCCTCCCAGCAGTTCGGCCAGACCGATCTTGTGCTGGTCAGTGGCGGCGCGGCCGACATCATCGTGCAGGCGCGCGCCGCGCTGGCCGGCCAGATCACGCGCGAGGCCTCCGCCCAGCAGGTGCGCCGTGCCGGTCAGGCCATGACTGAGCAGGTGCAGCGCCTGCTGGCCAGCGGCGCGCAGCACGTGGCCATCATCGGCAGCTACGATCTGGGCACCTCGGTGTGGGCGCGCAACCTGCAGGAGCAGGCGTTTTTGCGTGATCTGACGCGCCAGTTCAATGAGGGCTTCAAGGTCTCCATGCACGCGCAGGGCTTTGGCAATCGCGCGCTGTATGTGGATTTCGAGTACTACATCAACAACATCACGACGGGCCCGCAGTATTTCGGCATTGAGCACATCGACCAGCCGGTGTGCACCTCGGTCGATGCCGGCGCCGGCATTGGCATTGGCGCAGGCCAAGTCAACTCCGCGCTGTGCAACAGTGCGACGCTGGCCTCGCCCCAGGTCGAGCGCTATGGCTTTGCCGATGCCATTTACCTGACGCCCACGGTGCACCAGCAGTTTGGCAGCTGGGCCTACGGGCGCATCCGCGAACGCTGGTGAGCGCGCTTGGGCGCGCAGGCCATGGCAAGGCCGGATGCAGATGCAAAAAGCCTGGGCGTCTTGTTTGTGCCCAGGCTTTTTGCGTAGAAGGCAGGCGCTCTTATTTGAGCCAGCCCTTGCGGCGAAAGTACAGCATGGGCAGCGCGGCGCTGGCAATCATCAGCCCCAGCGCGAAGGGGTAGCCGTATTTCCAGCTCAGCTCGGGCATGAACTGGAAGTTCATGCCGTAGATGCTGGCAATCAGCGTGGGCGGCAGCAGCGCCACGCTGGCCACCGAGAACAGTTTGATGATCTTGTTCTGGTTGATGTTGATGAAACCGACGGTGGCATCCATCAGGAAGTTGATCTTGTCGAACAAAAACGCCGTGTGGCTGTCCAGCGACTCGATGTCGCGCAGGATCTGGCGCGCATCCTCGAACTGCTCGGCGCTGAGGATTTTGCTGCGCATCAGAAAGCTCACGGCGCGGCGCGTATCCATCATGTTGCGGCGGATCTTGCCGTTCAAATCCTCGTGGCGTGCGATGCTGCCCAGCACCTCGCCGGCCTGCTCGTCGTTGACCTCGCCCGAGAGAATGCGCTGGCTGGCCGCGTCCAGCTCGTCGTAAATCCATTCGAGCGAATCGGCCGAATACTCCGCATCGGTGTCAAACAGGTTCAGCAACACCTCCTTGCAGTCCTCGATCAGGCCGGGGATGCGCCGCGCGCGCAGGCGAAAGAGGCGAAACACCGGCACGTCGTCCTCGCGGATGGAGAACAGCACGTTGTGGCTGCGCAGCTCGCGGTTCTGCAAGTTCATGATGAAGGCCACGCGCACGTAGCGCGGCGAGTCGTCATCAATGAGAAAGTCGCTGCGAATGTGCAGCTCGCCGTTGTCTTCCTCGTAAAAGCGCGCCGACTCCTCAATGTCGTCATCGACCGCATCGTCCGGGATGTGCAACGAGAAATGCTGCTTGATCCAGAGCTTTTCCTCCTGCGTGGGCGATTCCATGTCCACCCAGACGGGTTGAAACTGGGTCAGGTCATGCAGGGTTTCGATGTCCTTTTGCACCAGGCGGCCATTGACCAGGACGAAGACATTGAGCATCGGGGCGCTCCATTGCGGCGTGATGGGTTGCGGGAAGGGGCGAAGGGGGCTGGGGCGGCTTTCAGCGCCTGTCACCAGCCCGGGCGGTTTCCCGGTCAGATACGGCCTGGGCGCTGAAAGCTAGCAACTTGGGGCGGCTTCCATCAAGGGCTCCAATTCAATGGCGCTACGAAACGGCATGGGCTGACAGCACAGCCGTGGCAACGGGTGTTGCGCAGCAACGCGCGATTATGGCAGCAGCTGCATGGCGTTTTGCAGATCGCGCCAGGCATCGCGCTTGGCGTGTGCGGCGCGCAGCAGGTAGACCGGGCTGTAGCTGACCACCAGCGCCGTGTCGCCGAACTGGTGTTGGGTTTTGCGCAGCGCGCCCAGTGGCAGCGATTGGCCCAGCAGATGCTGGGCGCTGTCACGGCCCAGGGCCAGGATGACAGCCGGGCGCTGCTGCGCCAGCCAGGCCTGCAGGGACCAATCCTGCCCTTGGGGAGGCTGCCCGCCTGCAGGGCGCTGCGCCCAGCTGCACCAAAGCCCAGGGCTGTGCGCCAGGCCCATGGCGCGCACCATGTTGTGCAGCAACCGCAGCGCGGCGTCGTGCTCCGGCCCGAGTGGGCGCAAATCGTCCACGACCAGCAGGCAGTTGCAGCTTGCCGGGGCTGCCTGGCCAGCCTCAGCTGGGAACAGTGGCGCGGCAGGGGTCAGCACCGTCGTGATGCCGGGGCTGCCGGCATGGGCCATGGCCGGGGGCAGAGCATGGGGGGGGCCTGCTGCCGTGGCCCGCGATGGGCGGGCCTGGCCCTGCTGATGGGCCTGATGGGCTGGCGCGCCGTGCTGCGGGGTGCTGCTCGGCCCTGAGGGCGTGCTGCGCCGGGCCATGGCCGGCTCGGCAGAGGCCGCAGCTATGGGGCCAGGGACGCGCGACATGCTGTTGGCCGGGCTGTGCGCTGTTGCGGGCGAATGCCGCACCGGCGCCAGCCACCATGGGTCGGCCCCCATGGCCTGCAGCATGGCGTGGCGTCGGGCATCCAGCCAGGGGGGGCTGGCGCTGTCGGGGCGGCTGAGCATGGCCAAGGGCAGAGGGAGGAGGTAAACCAGAGAGGCGAAAGCTGGCGGCCGATTGTAAGAGCCTGTCCTCAAAATCTCGGTGCGGCGTTGCTCAAGCGCCTCCGGCCGCAGGCGCTGGCGCAATGGCCAGGGTCTTGCGCATCACGATGGCATGCTCGCGCTGCTGGTCGTGGCGCGGGTAATAGTGCTTGCGCACGGCGATGCTCTGGTAGCCCGCAGCTGCATAAACGGCCTGGGCGCGGGCATTGCCCTGCCGCACTTCCAGCCACAGCTGGGCGGCGCGCTGCCGCAGGGCCCAGCACTCCAGCGCCTGCAGCAGCAGCCGGCCCAGCCCCAGGCCGCGGCAGGCCGGGGCGACGGTGATGTTGAGCAGGTGGGCCTCGTCCACCCCGGGCATGGCCACCAGATAGGCCAGCAGGCGCTGGTCTTGCCACAGGCAGGGCATGTAAAAGCCTGTGGCGATGGAGTCGGCGAAGTTGCCGCGGCTCCAGGGGTGGCTGTGGCTGGCGTGCTCGATGGGCAGCACGGCATCCAGATCGTCCAGGGCCATGGCGCGCCAGTGGCAGCCGGCCGCTGGCGCGGGATCGGCCGCAGGGGTTGTGGCGGCAGAGGCCATCACGGCTTGCGCTCCAGTACCAGCAGCGGATCAAGGCGCACGTCGAACCAGTTCATGCCCCAATGCAGATGCGGCCCGGTGGCGCGCCCGGTGGCGCCGACGGCGGCGATGACCTGGCCTTGCTCGACGCGCTGGCCGACCTGGACGTCGATGCGCGAGAGGTGCAGGAAGTTGGAGCTGATGCCAAAGCCGTGGTCGATGAGCAGGGTGCCGCCGGTGAGGAAAAGATTGGGGTTGGCAAAGGTGACGATGCCGCCGGCGGGCGCCTTGACCGGTGTGCCGGTGGGTGCGGCGATGTCCATGCCCGAGTGGCCGCTGCCACTGGGAATGCCGTTGTAGACGCGCGCATTGCCAAAGCGCCCGCTGATGCGCCCTTTGACGGGCCAGATGAAGGGCTGGGCAAAATCGGCGCGATCATCGTCGCGCTGGCGCGCGGCAGTGACCTGGGCCTGCTCGCGCCGGATGCGCTCGGCAAGCTCCCCTTTGGGGCTGGCCGTCTTGGGCGGCACGCCCTTGACGTATTCGGTGGGCCAGTCGCGCGCCGTGACCTGTACCGTGGCCGTCAGCTGGCGCCCGTCGGGTGTGCGCACCTGCACCAGCGCCGGGCCTGGCTCATTGCGGCCTACGCCGAACACGACTGTGCCATAGCCGGTGGTGCGCAGCACGCGGCCCCGGTATTGCACATGGCTGCCAACTGGCACGCGACCAATCACCATAGAGCCTTGCTGAACACTGGCGGGAAAACGCAGTGCTCCCGCAGCTGTGTCTGCCGCAGAGGTTTGCGCCAGCGCCGTGCTGCCCCATAGCGGCAAGGTAAGAAGCAGCCAGGCAGTGAGCCAGCGACGTTGACGTGAGAGGGCGGGGGCGGTGTCGTGCTTCAGGCGCGAGGACAGCATGGGGATGTGGCGCAGGGGCGGCATATATGAAAAGTGGGCGCTATGGGCAATGGCTGGTGGCAGTGAGTGTAGGCTGAGCCCTTGGGCTGTGCAGGCTGTCTGACTGCGATTGCCTGTGGGGCCCGTGCACAGGCAAAGTGCAGAGCATGCCGGTGACGCGACGCCAGTCAGTGCAACGCGCTCGCAAATCTGCTGAAAAAACAACAAGATAAGAATAGTTAACGTTTGCTGGGGATTACCCCGGGGTAAACGTAACCACTTGTACGGAAATCCGATACACTGCGGCAAGCGATGTGCTTGTTGCTACCGCATTTTCACTTTTAAACCCACACCGTGTCGCTGACAAATGGCCACTGAAGATCTCACCAAAAAAGCCACTGCCGAACTGGTTGTGCCCAGCGTTGCCAGGGCATTTCTGGTTGCCAAGCAGCTGACGCAGGAGCAGGTGGATGCCACGCTGCAGCGGGCCCGCAACGAAGGGCGGGACTTTCTCAGTGCATTGGTCGAAGGCAATGTCCTGTCTGCCACCCAGGCGGCAAAAACCATTTCCGATGTTTTTGCCGTGCCCTACATCGACTTGGGCGCTGTCGATGCCATGCGCCTGCCCACCGATCTGTTGGATTTGAAGCTGTGCCTGTCCTACAAAGTGATTGTGCTGGGCAAGCGCCAGAACCGGTTGATCATCGCCAGCGCCGACCCCAGCAACCGGGATACGGCAGAGAAGCTGAAGTTTGCCACTCAGGCTTCCATCGAATGGCTGGTGGCGGCGCACGATAAGGTAGCGGCCTTGCTCGATGAGCTGGCCAAGGCCAATGCCATCGATGGGCAATCTTCGGATTTCCAGTTCGATGAACTCGATGGCGTTGTGGAGGAAGTGTCAGATGATGGCGCTGGCGACGCCTCCAGTGATGCCGATGATGCGCCTGTGGTGCGCTTCCTGCAGAAAATGATCATTGATGCCTACCGTCTGGGCGCATCGGATCTGCATTTCGAGCCGTATGAATTCAATTATCGCGTGCGCTTTCGCATTGACGGTGAATTGCGTGAATATGCCACCCCGCCCGTCGCCATCAAGGAGCGCCTGGCATCGCGAATCAAGGTGATCTCTCGGCTGGATATCGCAGAAAAGCGCATTCCGCAGGATGGTCGTACCAAAATGCGCATTGGTGGCAAATCCATTGATTTTCGCGTCAGCACGTTGCCCACGTTGTTTGGTGAGAAAATCGTTATTCGCATTTTGGATTCCAGTAATGCAAAAATCGGTATCGATGCGCTGGGCTACGAGCCGATTGAAAAAGAGCGCCTGCTCACGGCCATTGAGCGCCCCTATGGCATGGTGTTGGTGACTGGGCCAACGGGCTCGGGAAAAACGGTGTCCTTGTACACCTGTCTGAACCTGTTGAACAAGCCGGGGGTGAATATTTCGACAGCGGAAGACCCCTCTGAAATCAACTTGCCGGGCGTGAATCAGGTCAACGTCAATGAAAAAGCGGGCTTGACTTTTGCTGCGGCTCTGAAATCATTTCTGCGCCAGGATCCAGACATCATCATGGTGGGTGAGATTCGTGATCTGGAAACGGCGGACATCGCCATCAAGGCCGCCCAAACCGGGCACATGGTTCTGTCTACACTGCACACCAACGATGCTCCGACCACTTTGACACGTTTGCGGAACATGGGGATTGCCCCTTTCAATATCGCTTCCAGCGTGATTCTGATCACCGCGCAGCGCCTGGCGCGGCGCCTGTGCAATCAGTGCAAGGAAGAAACCGATATCCCGGTGGATGCTTTGATCGATGCGGGTTTCAATTACGATGATCTTGACGGATCCTGGGTTCCTTATAAGCCAGTGGGCTGCTCGGCGTGCAACAATGGCTACAAGGGTCGGGTGGGTATTTATCAGGTGATGCCGATCAGTGAGGAAATCCAGCGCATCATTCTCAATGATGGCTCCGCAATCGAAATCCAGGAGCAGGCAGAAAAAGAGGGCGTGCGTACATTGCGTCAGTCCGGCCTGCAAAAAGTCAAGCTGGGTGTGACTTCCCTAGAAGAAGTACTGGCTGTGACCAACGAATAATTCTCTGCATAACAACGAGGGCTAGAAATCATGGCAACCACTACTGCGGCCGCAAGCAAAGGCAAAACCAAAAGCGCCACCAAGACATTTCTTTACGAATGGGAAGGCAAGGATCGCAATGCACGCGTAGTGCGTGGGGAAATGACGGCTGCAGGTGAGAACCAGGTGCGAGCCAGCCTGCGCCGCCAAGGGATTTTTGCGACCAAGATCAAAAAGCGCCGCATGAAGTCCGGCAAGAAGATCAAGGGTCGTGATATTGCTGTCTTTACGCGCCAATTGGCGACCATGATGCGCGCTGGCGTGCCGCTGCTGCAATCCTTCGATATTGTGGCGCGAGGCAACCCCAACCCCAATGTCACTCGTCTGCTCAACAACATCAAAGCCGATGTGGAAAGTGGCAGCCCTTTGAGTGCGGCATTCCGAAA
>JAUMYI010000035.1:13712-17048 GCA_030528705.1 Comamonadaceae bacterium
ACAACATCAAAGCCGATGTGGAAAGTGGCAGCCCTTTGAGTGCGGCATTCCGAAAATATCCATTGTATTTTGATAATCTCTATTGTAATTTGGTGGAGGCTGGCGAGGCGGCGGGTATTCTCGAAGACCTGCTGGACCGCTTAGCTACCTACATGGAGAAGATTGAGTCACTTAAATCAAAGATTAAATCGGCTTTGATGTATCCTATCGCAGTTTTGGTGGTTGCGGCAATAGTGTTGACGGTCATTATGATCTGGGTGATTCCAGCATTTAAGGAGGTTTTTTCCAGCTTTGGCGCAGACTTGCCTGCGCCCACATTGATGGTTATGGGGATGAGTGATTTTATTGTGAGGTGGTTTTGGCTGATCGCCATCGTTCTTGGCGCTGGGAGCTATTTTTCCTATCAGGCTTGGCGCCGCAATGAAAAGGTGCAGATATTCGTTGATCGCACTTTGCTGAAGTTGCCCATCTTTGGTGAGCTGGTGAACATGTCCAGTATTGCACGTTGGACACGCACGCTATCGACCATGTTTGCGGCTGGTGTGCCGCTGGTGGAGTCGCTCGATGCTGTGGGAGGCGCATCGGGCAATTACGTGTACCGCAAGGCCACGGAAGAGATTCAAAAAGAAGTGGCCACCGGCACTAGCCTGACAACAGCCATGACCAATGCCAATGTGTTCCCGTCCATGGTGCTGCAAATGGCGGCCATTGGGGAGGAGTCGGGTTCGCTGGATCACATGCTGTCCAAGGCGGCCGATTATTACGAGGCTGAGGTGGACACCAAGGTGGAGGGACTCTCCTCTTTGATGGAGCCCATCATCATCGTGGTGCTGGGCACCTTGATTGGCGGCATTGTGGTGGCCATGTATCTGCCGATCTTCAAGCTGGGGCAGGTGGTTTGATGGCTTTGGATGCTTGGGCAGCGGCGCTGATTTTTGCGCTGCTCGGTTTGCTCATTGGCAGTTTTCTCAATGTGGTGGTGTACCGGCTGCCGGTCATGCTGCAGCGGGGCTGGAGGCACGACAGTGTGGCTTTTCTGCGTGAGCAGGGGGTGACGCTGCCAGATGATGCGGCAGGGGATACGACGCCATTCAATCTGTCGACGCCGCGTTCGCGCTGCCGGGCCTGCGGGCATCCTGTTTCTGCGCTGGAAAATGTCCCGGTATTGAGTTATCTGGTATTGCGCGGGCGTTGCAAGGCGTGCCAAACGCCCATTGGCATGCGCTACCCGCTGGTGGAGCTGGCGACGGCGGTTGCGTTTGCATTTTGTGCGCATCAATGGGGCATGAGCTGGACGGCGGCGGCCTGGGCGTTTTTCTGTGCGGTCTTGATTGCGCTGATCCTGATCGATTGGGACACCACTTTGCTGCCCGACACCCTGACGCTGCCATTGCTGTGGGCGGGATTGATGGCATCTTGGGCGGCGCTGATTGCAGTGCCGCTGCGCCAGTCGGTGCTTGGGGCGGCGGTGGGGTATTTGTCGCTTTGGTCGATCGCTATGCTGTTCAAGCTGGTGACCAAGAAAGAGGGGATGGGCCACGGTGACTTCAAGCTGCTGGCGGCGTTGGGCGCTTGGCTGGGCGCCGGGGCGGTGTTGCCTATTGTGCTGGCCTCGTCTCTGTTGGGCGCTGTGGTGGGCTTGGGACTCAAAGCGCGTCAAAGCCTGCGTGAAGGTGGCTATATCCCTTATGGCCCTTTCTTGGGCGGTGCTGGCTTGCTGATCCTGGTATGCACACCAGAGCGTGTGAATGGTTGGCTGAACAGGCTGCTGGGTTTTTAAAAGGCTTCTTGCAGGAATGCGGCTTGAAAAAAACGATGGCTTTGGGCGCCAAAGATCATGCCCAAAGCCATCGTTTTTTGGTCTGTGCTGATACAGCTTGAGTTGCTGTTGCGTCAATGCGGTGCACTGGCCGGCTGTTGAAGAAAGGCCGCCCCTGTTAACTGCACCCTAAAACCATGCACTCGCTGCGTTGGCCCGCTTGCCAAGGCGGTCAGCCTTGGCGGCGCGCGTCGCCTTGCGACCACATGGTTTTGAGGCCAGTGCGGGGAGCGCAGAGTTCATAACACGCTCTGGCTGTGACCCTTGTCCGCTGATGTCACTGGGCCGTGATTCCCGCTGATTTGACGATGTCGGCCCAGGCAGCGTAATCGCTTTGCACGCGCTTGGCAAAAGCGGCGGGGGCGTTGAAATCGGCTCTGGCCCCTTGCTGGAGGGCGCTTTGCGCAAACGAGGGTTCAGACACTACCTGCTCGATGCTGGCGGCCAGTTTGTCGATTACAGGCTGGGGCGTGCCAGCTGGCGCGAACACCCCGAACCAGGAGGAGGCATTCACGCCTGGGTAACCCGCCTCTGCGGTGGTCGGTGCATCCGGCAGGCTGGGCAGGCGCTCACTGCCGGTCACGGCCAGGACGCGCAGACGGCCAGATTGCACGTGCGGAACGAAAGGTGGCGCTGTGCCAAAGGTCAGGTCCACCTGGCCGCCCAGCAAGTCCTGCAGCGCCGGGCCCGTGCCCTTGTAGGGCACATGCACCATCTGGATGCCAGCCTGTTGCTCCAACTGCACGCCGGTGACGTGTTGCAGTGAGCCATTGCCCGAGGAGGCGTAGTTGAGCTTGCCCGGGTTGGCCTTGGCATAGGCGATGAGCTCCTGCAGGCTCTTGACCGGCAAATCGGCGCGCACTACGACGATTTGCGGCGCTGCCAGCACGCTGGCCACGGGGATGAAGTCACTTTGCTGCCATTGCGGCGCGGCGCTCACGTGCGGGGTGATGACGTGAAAGCCCGAGTACTGCATCAGCAGCGTGTAGCCATCAGCCGCAGCGCGGCGCACCAGATTGGCGGCAATGGCCCCACTGCCGCCAGCCTTGTTGTCGACCACCACGGACTGTCCCAGCACTTGACCCAGCGGCTGGGCCAGCATGCGGCCGGCCAGATCGGTGGTGCCGCCGGGTGAGGCGGGCACCACCAGCGTGATGGGCTGCTGGCTTGGATAGTCCTGCGCCCAAGCTGGGCCCAGGGTGGCCAGGCCCAGGACGGCGCCAGCCAGCAGCCAGCGGCTGGCCGGTGTTGTTGTGCAAGAGATCATGCGGTGTCTCCTTGTGAGTGGATGGGGAAGCTTAGGGGTTGTTGGGATTGGGTTTGCGCAGCGGTTTTTCGAGGCAAAAGCCGCAGATGCAAGGCGAAAATGCGCGCGAGCTTGTATACCTTGCAAGCATTTTCAACGCGGCAGTTGTGCAGTTTTGACCGACAACACCGCCGCAACACTCAATCTCAACAACCCCTAGTGCCAGCGCGGCGTCTTTGTCGTGTCGGCTGGTGTGTGAATCGCTGCTGTG
>JAUMYI010000345.1 GCA_030528705.1 Comamonadaceae bacterium
GCTGCATCAGCGCCTCCTCCACCTCGGGCGCGGCGATGTTGTAGCCCGCCGAGATGATCATGTCGTCGGTGCGCGCCTGGTAGAAGAAATAGCCGTCCTCGTCCATCAAATACGCGTCGCCGGTGAGGTTCCAGCCGCCTTGCACATAGGTTTTCTGGCGCTCGTCGCGCAGATAGCGGCAGCCCGTGGGGCCTTTGACGGCCAGCTTGCCCACGGTGCCCGGCGGCAGTTCGTTGCCCTCGTCATCCTGCACGCGGGCGCGGTAGCCGGGCACGGGCTTGCCGGTCGCGCCCGGGCGGGCGCTGGCCTCGTCGGCGGAGATGAAGATGTGCAGCAGCTCGGTGGCGCCAATGCCGTCGATCAGCTCGATGCCGCTGGCCTGCTTCCACAGCGCGCGCGTGGAGGCGGGCAGCGCCTCGCCCGCGCTGACGCACTTGCGCAGCCGGATTTGCGCCAGCAGCTCGGGCATGGCCGCCATGTGGCGATAAGCCGTGGGCGCGGTGAACACCACGGTGGCGGCAAATTGCGCGCAGGCCTCCAGCAATGGCTGCGGCCCGGCCTTTTCCAGCAGCACGCTGCTGGCGCCAATGTCCATGGGGAACAGCACCAGCCCGCCCAGGCCAAAGGTAAAGCCCAGCGGCGGGCTGCCGATGAACACGTCGTCCTCGCTGGCGCGCAGCACGTGGCGCGGCCAGCACTTGCAGATGGCCATCACGTCGCGGTGGTAGTGCATGGTGGCCTTGGGCACGCCCGTGGTGCCGGAGGTAAAGCCCAGCAGGCACACGTCGTCGCTGGCCGTGTCCACGTTGCTGAAATCGGGCGCAGCCTGCTGCATGGCGCGGTGCAGGCAGGGCAGCTCTGCCTCGGCCGACTGCGATGCCAGCGCAGTGTTGAAGTAGCGCACCTGCGTCAGTTGCGGCGATGAAGCTTCCTGCGCGCGCGCGGCCTCCAGCTCGCCGGCCAGGCGCGCATCGCACAGCGCGTGGCTGATCTGGCCGATGTCGATGATGGTGTGCAGCTCCTTGGCGCGCAGCAGCGGCATCACCGCCACGGCAATGCCGCCGGCCTTCATCACGGCAAACCAGCAGGCCACCATCCACGGCGTGTTGGGCGCAAACAGCAGCACGCGATTGCCCGGCTGCAAGCCCATGTCCTGCACCAGCACGTTGGCGATGCGGTTGGCGTGGGCCTGCAAGTCGGCATAGCTCCAGCGCGTGCCGTCCGGCGCGCGCAGGCACAGGCGAGCGCCGCGCCCTTCGCTGACGTGGCGGTCGAGCAACTCGGTGGCGCAGTTGAGCTGCGCGGGAAACTGCAATTCGGGCAGCTCGAACAGGTATTCGGGCTGCTGCTGCAGCGGCGGCAGGTTGTCGCGCGCGAAGGTGTCGGTATGGGCGCTGGGCATGGGTTTGTCTCCTGATGGTGGGGCCGCTGCGCTTTCTGTGGCGCAGGCTGGCCGTTTTTTTCGATCGGTGGCGGCTGCCGGTGCGCAGGCTTGGCAGGCTCAGTCCCTGAGCGCCTTGAGCAGTTCGCGGCCGATGATGAGCTGCTGCACCTCGCTGGCGCCTTCGTAGATGCGCAGCGCGCGGATCTCGCGGTACAGCGATTCGACCGGCTGGCCGCTGACCACGCCCAGGCCGCCGAACATCTGCACCGCCGCGT
>JAUMYI010000346.1 GCA_030528705.1 Comamonadaceae bacterium
GGCAAGGCGGCAAGGAGGGCAACACATGGGATTGGCGCAACTGCAAAGCCGGGCGTTGCTGGGCCTGGATGCCCCTGGCGTGACGGTGGAAGTGCATCTGGCCAATGGCCTGCCCAGCTTCACGCTGGTGGGGCTGGCGGACGTGGAAGTGCGCGAGGCGCGCGAGCGCGTGCGCTCGGCCATTCTCAACAGCGGGCTGGAATTTCCCAGCAACAAGCGCATCACCGTCAATCTGGCGCCGGCCGATCTGCCCAAGGACTCGGGCCGGTTCGATTTGCCCATTGCGCTGGGCATTCTGGCCGCCAGCGGCCTGCTCGATGCGCAGCGCCTGGCCGGCTTTGCATTCGCTGGTGAGCTGTCGCTCTCAGGCGCGTTGCGGCCAGTGCGCGGCGCCCTGCCCATGGTGCTGGCACGGCCTGCGCCGGCCATGTCCAGCCACGGCGCGGATGCGGCTGCTGCGGCAGAGGCGGCTGCGCCCCTGCAATGGGTGCTGCCGCCGGGCAGCGCCGAGGAAGCCGTGCTGGCCCCCGACTGCACCGTCTACCGCGCCGCGCACCTGCTCGATGCGGTGGCCTTCTTCCGCCAAGCAGGCCCTGGGCCGGACGGCGCCGATGCCGAGCCAGGCCACGGCCTGGTGCGCTTGCAGCCCGGCGATGCCCGCCAGCCGCCGCCGCGCTACCCGGACATGGCCGACGTCAAAGGCCAACTGGCCGCGCGCCGCGCGCTGGAAATTGCCGCCGCTGGCGGCCACCACCTGCTCATGGTCGGGCCGCCGGGGGCGGGCAAATCCATGCTGGCGCAGCGCCTGGCCGGCCTGCTGCCGCCGCTGACGCCGGCCGATGCGCTGCAAAGCGCCGCCATGGCCAGCCTGGCAGGGCCATTGCGCTGGGAGCAATGGGGCGCGCGCCCAGTGCGCAGCCCGCACCACACAGCCAGCGCCGTGGCGCTGGTGGGCGGCGGCTCGCCGCCCAAACCTGGGGAAATCTCCTTGGCGCACCAGGGCGTGCTGTTTCTCGACGAGCTACCGGAATTCCCGCGCGCGGCGCTGGAGGCGCTGCGCGAGCCGCTGGAGAGCGGCACCATCCACATCGCCCGCGCCGGGCGCCACGCCCAATTTCCGGCGCGCTTTCAGCTCATCGCCGCGATGAACCCCTGCCCCTGCGGCCACTGGGGCTCCACGGCGCGCGCCTGCCGCTGCACGCCCGAGCAGGTGGCGCGCTACCAGGGGCGGCTCAGCGGCCCCTTGCTGGACCGCATCGACCTGCACATCGAAGTGCAGGCCCTGCCCGTGCAGGAGCTGATGCAGGCCGGCGGCGGCGAGCCCAGCGCCGCCATCCAGCAGCGCGTGGTGCGCGCCGTGCAGTATGCCCAGGCCCGGCAGGGCCACGCCAACCAGGCGCTGGAGGGCAAGGCCCTGCAACAACACGCCCCGCTGAGCGATGCCGCGCGCCAGCTGCTGCAGGCAGCGGCGCAGCAAATGCAATGGTCGGCCCGCGCCATGCACCGCGTGCTGCGCGTGGCACGCACCATCGCCGATCTGCAACAGGCCAACCAGGCCGAACCCGGCGCGCCAGCGGCCAGCCTCATCGAGCCGGCCCACGTGGCCGAAGCCGTGCAATACCGCCGCGCGCTGTTGACGCAGAAGGATTGAG
>JAUMYI010000036.1 GCA_030528705.1 Comamonadaceae bacterium
AAGTGCGCGGCGTGCGCGCCGATGGCTGGGTGGAGGTGGAAACCAAAAACCGCTTTGCCGTGGGCGACACGTTGGAAATCATCCACCCCAGCGGCAACCGCCTGATCAAGTTGCAGACCATGCAAAACGCCGAGGGCCAGCCCATCGACGTGGCCGCCGGCAATCCGCTGCGCGTGTGGTTCCCGCTCGAAGGGCCGGCCCAAGGGGCGCTGGTGGCGCGCCTGTTGCAGCCGGCGGCGCAGCAGGCCGGCGCGGCCTGAGCAGGGAAGGCGCAGGCATGGCATTGCACATCGCGCTGATCGGCATGCCGGCCATCGGCAAGACCACCATCGGGCGCAAACTGGCGCGCCGCTACGGGCGGCCCTTCGTCGATCTGGACCAGCTCATCGAGCAGCGCATCGGCTGCCGCATCGCCGAGTACTTCGAGCGCATGGGCGAGGCGGCTTTCCGCGACATCGAAAGTCGCGTGCTGGCCGAGCAACTGCAAGGCAGCGCGCCGCAGGTCATCTCCACCGGTGGCGGCATCGTGCTGCGGCCCGAGAACCGCGCCGCGCTGCGCCAGCACAGCCACACCATCTACCTCAGCGCGCCGCCAGAGATGCTGCTGCAGCGCGTGCGTCACGATCGCACGCGCCCGCTGCTGCAGGTGGCCGACCCATTGCAGCGGCTGCGCGAGCTGCACGCCCAGCGCCAGCCGCTCTACCAAGACACGGCCGATTGCACCGTGCAGGTTGAGGGCCTGGGCCTGCGCGGCACCCTGCAAGCCATCGAACGCTATTTGCGCCCGCTGGGCATTCGCCCGCAGCCCGCCAACCACGCGCCCGGCAGCGGCCCCGGTTGAGGGCTGCGCCGCTGCTTGTTTTTCGTCTCTTGTTTTTCAGGCCGCCCCAGGGCGGCACGCCAAGCACATGAACCCATCCACCCCCCAGGCCAGCGCGGCGGACGCGGCCATCGACCTCGTACCGATCGCGCTGGGCGAGCGCTCCTACCCCATCCTCATCGGCCAGGGCCAGGCCCTGTGGCAGCAGGCCCAGGCGCACTTGCCGGCCGGCAGCAGCGCCTACATCGTCACCAATGAGCGCGTCGCGCCGCTGCTGGCCCAGGCCCTGCGCCAGCGCCTGCAGCCGCACTACGCCAAGGTCGAAACCATCGTGTTGCCCGATGGCGAGGCGCACAAGAACTGGCAGGTGCTCAACCAGATCTTCGACGTGCTGCTGGCGCAGGGCGCAGACCGCAAGAGCGTGCTGTACGCGCTGGGCGGCGGCGTGATCGGCGACATGACCGGTTTTGCCGCCGCCTGCTACATGCGCGGCGTGCCCTTCGTGCAAGTGCCCACGACGCTGCTGGCGCAGGTCGACTCCTCAGTGGGCGGCAAGACGGCCATCAACCATCCGCTGGGCAAGAACATGATCGGCGCCTTCTACCAGCCGCGCCTGGTGGTCTGCGACCTGGAGACGTTGCAGACCCTGCCAGCGGCCGAATACAGCGCCGGCCTGGCCGAAGTCATCAAATACGGCCCGATCTACGACATGGCGTTCTTCGACTGGCTGCAAGAGCGCATGCCCGCGCTGATGGCGCGCCAGAGCGATGCGCTGCGCCATGCCATCCGGCGCAGCTGCGAGATCAAGGCCGCCGTGGTCAGCGCCGACGAGACCGAGGCCGGGCTGCGCGAGATTCTCAACTTCGGCCACACCTTCGGCCACGCCATCGAGGCCGGCATGGGCTATGGCCAATGGCTGCACGGCCATGCCGTGGCCGCCGGCATGGTGCTGGCCACGGCGCTGTCGCAACGGCTGGGCCTGGCCGTGCAGGACGACTTCGCCGCCCGCCTGCAGGCCCTGTTGCAACAAGCCCAACTGCCCGTGCAGGCCCCGCTGCTGGCCGCTGATGCCGCCGCCAGCGCCCGGCGCTACCTGGAGCTGATGCGCGTGGACAAGAAAACCCAGGCCGGGGCGCTGCGCTTGGTGCTGCTGCAGCAACCGGGCAAGGCCATCACGCAAAAGGTGGACGACGCCAGCGTACAGGCTGTGCTGCTGCAGGCGCTGGCGTAGCACAGCGCCGCCACGGCGGGCCTGAGAGTCCGCTCAAAAGCTCTGCACGCTGTGCCATCGAGGCGGATTCGGGCGATCTGCGGCGCACCGGCGATTGCTGCGCTTGCCTCAACGTCCTTCAGGCCAGCGGCTGCAAGCCCTGCGTCAATTGCGCCATCAGCTCGGCCGCTGGCAGGGCCTGGGCCAGTGGCGCGCCCTGCCCAGCCCAGTGGGGCGCGGCCTGCCGGGCCGCCTCGCGCAATGTGGCGCAGTTGCCTTGCCCATCTTCTGCGGGCAAGTGGGCCAGGGCGGCGAGCAATTGCTTGGTCGCGTCATAGGCCACTGGGTAATCGGGCGGTGGCGGTGCATCGGGCGCTTCGCCATAGGCCATGAAGGCGCTGGCAATGCCGCGCGCCGGACGGCCTGAGAGCACCGCCGTCAGCCGCGTCTGGGCGGCGCGCGGCGATTGCAGATCGGCGCGGTAACGCGCATTGGCGGCCGACTCTGGGCACAGAATGAAGGCCGTGCCCAGCTGCACGGCCGCAGCGCCCAGCGCCAGCGCCGCTTGCACGCCGGCAGCGTCCATGATGCCGCCAGCGGCCACCACTGGCAGCCGGCTGCGGCGCACCAGTTGCCGCAGCAGCACCGCCGTGCTCAGGCATTCATCGGCGGCCTGCGGATCGAACATGCCCCGGTGCCCGCCTGCCTCAATGCCCTGGGCGACGATGCCATCGAGCCCGGCTTGCTCAATGGCCTGGGCCTCTTGCACGCTGGTGGCCGTGGCCAGCAGGCGGATGCCGGCCTGGCGCAAGGCCTGGATGCTGCTGGCCGGCGGCAGTCCAAAGTGAAAGCTGACCACTGCCGGGCGCTGCGCCAGCAGCATTTGCAGCATGTCCTGGTCTTGCACGAAGCTGCGGTAGATCTCGCTCAAACCCTTTGGCGCGGCCGCGCCAGCCTGTGCGAACAGCGGCGCCAGATGGGCCAGCCAGCGCGCCTCGCGCGCCGCATCGCGCCGCGCCGGGGCATGGCAAAACACGTTGACGTTGAAAGGCCGCGAGGTCAAGGCCCGCGTCTGCTCGATCAGCTGCTGGGCCTGCGCTGCGGTGCTGGCGCCCAGGCCCAGCGAGCCCAGCCCGCCGGCATTGGAGACCGCCGCTGCCAGTTGCGGCGTGGCCACCCCGGCCATGGGCGCCTGGATGATGGGCCAGGCCATGCCCAACTGGGCGAGCAATGGTGTTGAAGCCTGCATGGCGATGTGCTCCTTGAAATGTGTGAAATGCCAACTGCGTGGGCCTTTGACTGCGCCGCCCCCGAAGCGCAAAACAGGCGCGGTTATACGCCAAAGCGCATGGCGCAAGGCCACACGCTGCCAGGCCAGTGACGCAGAGTCTGTGCGGGCGACGTCACAAACTACGCTGCCTCAACGCGCTCTACGCTTTGCTCGGCCCGCCCCCATGCCGCAGGTATAGTGCGCCTTGCTTTGCCTGGCCTTGCACGCCCGGCGCCACCCTGTTTGCCCCATGCCTGCCCTGACCCTCTCGCAACTGCCCCAGCACCTCACGCAGCGCCTGGCGCCGCTGTATGTTTTGCACGGTGATGAGCCGCTGCTGGAGCAGGAGGCGCTGGAGGCGCTGCGCACGGCAGCGCGCGCCCAGGGCTTTACCGAGCGCAGCGCCTTTGTTGGCTCGGCCACCCAGTTTGACTGGTCGCAGGTGCTGGCCGCCAGCGCCAGCCAAAGCCTGTTTGCCCAGCGGCAGATCGTTGAAATCCGCCTGCCCACCGGCAAGCCCGGCAAGGAAGGCGCGCAGGTGCTGCAGCAGTTGGCCGAGCAGGCCGCTGCCAGCGGCCCCAGCGCCGATGCGACCTTGCTGATCGTGCTGCTGCCGCGCGCTGACCGCAGCATGCAGCAAACGCCCTGGTTTGCCGCCATGGAGCAGGCCGGCGTGGTGCTGCGCATTGACCCTGTGGCGCGGCGCGACATGCCCGCCTGGCTGGCGCAGCGCCTCAAGGCCCAGGGCCAGAGCGTGGCCAGTGGAGAGGAAGGCTTGCAGACGCTGGCCTTCTTCACCGAATGCGTGGAGGGCAATCTGATGGCCGCGCACCAGGAAGTGCAAAAGCTGGGCTTGCTCTACCCGCCAGGCGTGCTCTCGCGCGCGCAGATCGAGGCCAGCGTGCTCAACGTGGCGCGCTACAGCCTGCAGGATTTGTCCGAGGCGATCCTCTCGGGCCAACTCTTGCGCAGCCAGCGCGTGCTGGGTGGCCTGCTGGCCGAGGGCGAGGCCGTGGTGCGCTTGCACAGCGTGCTGGCCGGCGACATTCTCAGCCTGTACCGCGCGCGCCAGGCGCTGGACGATGGCGCGCCCATGCCCCAGGCGCTGCGCCTGGCGCGCGCCTGGGGCCCGAAGGAAAAACTGCTCGAACGCCTGCTGCCCAGGCTGCGCCTGCCGGCGCTGGCGCGGCTGCTGCAATCGGCCCATGTGGTCGATGGCATTTGCAAGGGCCTGAAGCATCCGGCCTGGCCGCAGGACGCGCCCGCTGCGCTGCAACGCCTGGGCATGCAGATGTGCCGCCTGGCGCACAGTGCCCGTTGAGCGTTGGCGCTTGGAGCTACAGCGTCAGCACGCCCCGCGCCAGCAGCGCGGCCGCCAGCGGGATGGGGGCCATGAGATGGGCTTGCAGCATCAGCCAGCGGCGCGTGCGGCGCAGCTCGTCGGCGCTGGGCAGGGCGCCCGATTGCTGCAGGGCGGCGTACCAGGCGGTGATGCGCCGGTGTGCCTGCCAGCCGCACCAGCCCATCAGCGCAAACAAGGTCAGCTTGGCGTGCAGCAGCGGTTGGCTCCAGAGCCAGGCGGCGTCCTTGATGCCCAGGTGGATGCGCGCCAGGCCGGTGAGCAGCACGGCCAGGGTGCATGCCAGCACCCAGCGATCGAGGATGCGCAGGCGCTGCAGGGCGGCGGCGTTGGCCCACTGCGGGCGGCACAGCACGGCCATGGCGGTGATGAAGGCGGTCAGGCCGAGGATGGCCGACAGGTGTGCGAAGGCCAGCAGCGATTCGAGCATCATGGCGCAGTGTTGGGCAAAAGCGCGGCATGCCGCCCGGCGGCTGCGGGCATCAGCCGCCGGTGCTGCGCAGCGCCTGCAGCAGCAGCTCGTGGATGCCGCCAAAGCTGCCGTTGCTCATGCAAACGATGTGGTCGCCCGGCTGCGCGGCGCCGGCGATGGCTTGCACCAGGCTTGGCAGCTGCTCGTGGACCTGGGCTTTGGGGCCTAGCGGCGCGAGCGCGGCGGCCACGTCCCAGCCCAGCTGCGGGTTGTAGGCGAAAACCAGATCGGCCACTTGCAGCGCAGCGGGCAATTGCGCGGCCATGGCGCCCAGCTTCATGGTGTTGCTGCGCGGCTCGAACACGGCCAGCACGCGCTGGCTGGCGGGCAGGCTGCGGCGCAGGCCGTCCAGCGTGGTGGCGATGGCCGTGGGGTGGTGGGCGAAGTCGTCATAGACCTGCACGCCGCGCGCGCTGCCGCGCAGCTCCATGCGGCGGCGCACGCTCTCAAAGCGCGCCAGCGCGTGCGCGGCATCGGCCACGGGCACGCCCACGTGCTCGGCGGCGGCGATGGCGGCCAGGGCGTTGAGCTGGTTGTGGCGGCCGCTGAGCGCCCATTGCACTTGGCCGAGCGCCTGCCCATCGCGGCAGACGCTGAAGTGCTGGTCGCTGCCCTGGGCGCTGAGGCCGTGCCGCGCCAGTGCGGCCGGGGCCAGCGCGCCGGGCTGGCCGAAGCCGCGCAGCTCGCTCCACAGGCCTTGCTGCAGCACGCGGGCCAGGTTGGCGTCCTCGGCGTTGCAGAGGATGCGGCCCTGGCCGGGCACGGTGCGGATCAGGTGGTGGAACTGGCGCTCGATGGCGGCCAGGTCGTCGAAGATGTCGGCGTGGTCGAACTCCAGGTTGCCCAGCACCAGGGTGCGCGGGCGGTAGTGCAGGAATTTGCTGCGCTTGTCGAAAAAGGCGGTGTCGTATTCGTCGGCCTCGATGACGAAGCAGCTGCGCTGGCCGGGCGGCGCGGCGCGCCCAGGGCGGGCGGAGATGCCGAAATTCTGCGCGATGCCGCCGATCAAAAAGCCCGGCTCCAGGCCGTTGGCCTGCAAGATCCAGGCGAGCATGGAGGAGGTGCTGGTCTTGCCGTGCGTGCCGGCCACGGCCAGCACGTGGCGCCCTGGCAGGATGTGCTCGGCCAGCCACTGCGGGCCGCTGGTGTAGGGCAGGCCCTGGTCGAGGATGGCCTCCATCAGCGGGTAGCGCGGCGTGCCGTCGGCCAGGCGCGCGCGGCTGACGACGTTGCCGATGACGTAGCAATCGGGCGCCAGCGCGGTTTGTGCGGGGTCGTAGCCTTCGATGAGTTCGATGCCCAGCGCGCGCAGCTGCTCGCTCATCGGCGGGTAGACCTGGGCATCGCAGCCGGTGACGGTGTGGCCGCAGGCCTTGGCCAGCGCGGCCACGCCGGCCATGAAGGTGCCGCAGATGCCGAGGATGTGGATGTGCATGCCGCTGCTCAGGCGCCGGTGGCGAAGCTGTCGACGTCCAGGCCGTCGAGCTGGTAGTTCTGCGGCCCGCGCGTGGCGATCTTGCGCGCGGCCACTTCATTGCCCAGGCGGGCGCACTGCGTCAGCGACCAGCCGCGCTCCAGCCCGTACAGCAGGGCCGCGCGCCAGGCGTCGCCGCAGCCGGTCGGATCCAGCGGGTGCTGCACTTCCAGCGCCGGGATGCGGGTTTTCTCGCCCTGCACCCAGATGTCGCAGCCCTGCGCGCCCAGGGTGACGATCAGGCCTTGCACCTGCTGCGAAATGTCCTTGAACGACAGGCCGGTGCGCTCGACCAGCAACTGGCCTTCGTAGTCGTTGACGGTGACCCAGTTGGCCTGGGCGGTGAGCTGGCGCAGCTCGGCGCCGTTGAACATGGGCAGGCCCTGGCCGGGGTCGAACACCCAGGGCAGGCCCAGGGCGCTGAGTTGTTGGGCATGGCTGAGCGTGGCCTCGCGCCCATCGGGCGAGAGGATGGCCAGCTTGATCTGCTCGGGCAATTGCCCGATTTCGTTCTTGTGCGCCTGGGCCATGGCGCCAGGGTGGAAGGCGGTGATCTGGTTGTTGTCCAGGTCGGTCATGATCATGGCCTGGGCGGTGTAGGTCTCGGGCAGTTGCAGCAGGTAGCGGCAGTCGATGCCCAGCTCGCGCAGGCGCTGCAGGTAGTCGTTGCCGTCCTGGCCGATGGTGGCCATGGGCAGGGGCTGGCCGCCCAGCAGTTGCAGGCCGTAGGCGATGTTGCCGGCGCAGCCGCCGTAGTCGCGGCGCAGGGTGTTGACCAGGAAGGACAGGTTCAGGATGTGCAGCTGATCGGGCATGATCTGCTGCGCGAAGCTGCCTTCGAAATTCATGATGGTGTCAAATGCCATCGAACCACATACCAGGACGGCCATCGTCGATTCCTTTCTAGCGAAGAGGTGGTGGGGTGAGGCCGGCACGGGGCGGCCAGCGGCGCTGCCCGGTCAGGGCGAGGGCGGATAGAAAATCTGCAGCTGATAGTCGGTCACGGCCTGGGCATGGCTGTTCAGGCGCAAGATCTGGCGGCCTTGCCAGCTTTGGCCGGGGGCGATTTCCACGGGGGCGTCTGCCAAGTCTGCGGGCGAGAGCGGGCGGCGGATCAGTGTGTTGCCGGCCCGGTCGCGCAGGCTCAGCCACAGGTGCGGTGTTTGCAGCCAGAGCTGGCTGGGGTTGCGCACCGTCCACGAGAGGGTGAAGACGTCATCGCCTTCGGCCTGGAAGGTGGAGCCATCGAGCACCAGGCGCTCGATGGCGCGCAGCGGGGCGATGGTGCAGCCCAGCAGCTCGCACAGCGACTGCATGCGCGATTTCATGGCTGGGCTGGTGGCGGCGATGCGGTCGCGCTGGTGCAGCACGACCTGCAGCGCCAGGGCCAGCGCCAATACGGCGGCGAGCACGCCCAGCGAGGCCTTGACGGCGGGGTGTGACCAGAAGGCCTGGCGCGCGGCCTGGCGCACGAAGTTCAACTCCTGGGTTTCGCTGAAGGCGGTGCGATAGACCTCGCGCAGCGATTCGTCGGCGTCTGCGCGCAGCGCATCGTCCAGATCGGTCAGGCGCTTTTCGCGCCGAGTGGAGTCTTTCTTGGGCGGGCGGGTGCTGCCGCCTGGCTGGCTGCTGGGCTGGCCGGTGGCCGGCAGGCTGCTGGGTGCGGCGCTGTCGGCTGGCTCCTGGCTTTTCTTGCGCAAAGTGGCTGGCGGCGGGCTGCTGGCCTTGGCTTTGCCGGGCTGCTTGCGCGATGCGCTTTTGCCGCCCGTGGCCGGCGGTCGGGGTCGAGAGCCGTGGGCGTTGGGCGCGAGGCTTGGCGAAGCGGCGGGCTCGGGCTCGGGCGTTTTGTCCACCAGCACGGCTGGCGCCAGGACGATGGCGTCAACGGGCACGTCGGCGCTGGGCGCATCTTGGGCTGGCCCGGGCGTGGCCGGGCTGTCTGGACTTTGGGCCTGGCCCTGGGCTGCGGATTGCATGGCCTGCCAGCGTTCCAGCTCTTTTTGGAAAGCGTCGATGTGGCTCTCGCCATCGTCGGCGCTTGGGGCCGGGAGGTCGCCGCTTGGCTGGGGCGGCTGTGCTGCAGGCAGCGGGCTGTCGAATTCGGCGTCTGGCTGGCTGCTCAGGGCCACGGCCTCGATCAGTTCGACATCAGCGGCGTCCAGTTGTTGCTCGGCAATTGGCTGCTCGGCAAAGGCTTCAGCCAGGGGGGCGGCCAAAGCATCGGGCGCTGCTTCACTGTCTGGCGCCTGGGGTGCGGGCTTGGCATCGGCGCTTGCGTGCGCATCAGTGGCTGCGGCTGCTGGGGTGTTGGCCGGGCTGGATGGGGTGAAGGTCTCCGACAGCTCCTTGAGCCAGCGCTCGGTGGGGCGCTCGGCGCCATGGCCGGGCTCGGCCAGGGGCGGCGTGTCGCTCAAGGCTGGGGCGGTGCCGTCTGCAGGCAGGGCGGAGCTTGCCTGGGCTGCGCCCGCTTGCCTCTCTGGTGGCGGCTCGGCAGGAGCTTGCGCTGCGCTGGGTGCTGGCGGCGTGGTGTTGGCCTGAGCGTCGGCGGGGGCGGGGGCGCCGCTTTCGCTGCTGGGCAGGGCTTCGGAGCTGCCCAGCGGCTCTTGAGACTGGCCGGTGGGGGCCTCGTCTGACTGGCTGGGCGAGGCCTGGGCGCCATCTTGCTCGGCCACCAGGTGCTGGGTGGCATCAAAGATGTGGTGACAGCGCCCGCAACGTACCCAGCCTTGCGAGGCGTGCAACTGGTCTGCGGAGACCTTGAAGCGGGTCTCGCAGCTGGGGCAGCGGGTGACGGATGGCATGCAAGCGGCAAGGATGGCAAAGGCCCGTATTGTGCCCGAGAGTGGCGCGTGCAATGGGCTGAAGCCGCCGCGCCTCAGGCCAGGGCGGGCGCAGCGGAGGCCCGGTTCCGAGGCTTTGAGCTGGCCCCTGAGGGCGAGGCGGCGCGGGGAGTTTTTGCGGGCTGGCGTTCAGGCAGGCCGCTGTGCAGTCATCAAAATCCAGCCCTCTTGCGTGTCGGCCACTTGCAGCGCCAGCCAAGGGGCGTAGGCCTGCTGCAACAGCTCGGCCTGGCGTTCGAGGATGCCGGCCAGCACCAGGTGTCCGCCGGGGGCGACGTGGCCGCACAGCAGCGGCGCCAGCACCTGCAGCGGGTTGGCCAGGATGTTGGCGAGCACGACGTGGTAGCGCCGGTCGCTGATGATGTCGGGCAGGCCGCAGCGCAGCGCGACTTGGTTTTTCTCGGCATTGCTGGCTGTGGCGGCGATGGCGGCCTCGTCGATGTCCACGGCATCGACCGGACTGGCGCCGAACTTGGCCGCGGCAATGGCCAGAATGCCTGAGCCGCAGCCGTAGTCCAGCACGCTGCGCTGGGCCAGGGCTTGCCCGGCCTCGTGCTGGGCGGCCAGCCAGCGCAGGCACATGCGGGTGGTGGGGTGCGTGCCGGTGCCAAAGGCCATGCCCGGATCGAGCGCGATGCTGGTGCGCGCCTGGCTGGGCACTTCATGCCAGCTGGGCACGATCCAGAAGTCGGGCGTGATGTCCACGGCGCTGAATTGCGCCTGGGTGAGGCTGACCCAGTCCAGATCGGGCACTTCCTCCAGGCCTTGCAGCTGGCAGCCCGCGTAAAAATCCTGCAGCGCCAGCAGCTGCTGCGCCTCGTGGGCCTGCTGCCGCTGGCTGAACAGGGCGCTGACGGTGCTGCGCAGCCAGGCTTGGCGCTCGGGCTCCATGCCCGGCTCGCCAAACAGCGCCTGCTCGGCCTCGGTCTGGGCGTCGGCATCTTCGACGGAGACGCTCAGCGCGCCCAGGGCGTCGAGTGCTTCACTGATGGTTTCGACCCGCTCTTGCGGGCACAGCAGGGTCAGGGCGTACATACGGAGGCACGGGCAGTGGCGGGGGCGGCGCAGCCGGCGTTCAGGGGCGCGTGGCGTGTTGCTCGAGCCACTTTTCCAGGTAGTGGATGTTGGTGCCGCCAGCGATGAAGTTGGCGTCCAGCAGCAGCTCGCGATGCAGCGGGATGTTGGTTTTGATGCCTTCGACGATGGTCTCCATCAGTGCGCTGCGCATGCGCGCCAGGGCTTGGTCGCGGCTGTCGCCATAGACGATGAGCTTGCCGATCATCGAGTCGTAATTGGCCGGCACGGTATAGCCTGAGTACATGTGCGAGTCCACGCGCACGCCTGGCCCGCCCGGGGCGTGCCAGGTGCTGACCTTGCCGGGCGAGGGGGTGAATTTGTACGGATCCTCGGCGTTGATGCGGCATTCGATGGCATGGCCGCGCAACTGGATGTCCTTTTGCGTGAAAGGCAGCTTCTCGCCTGCGGCCACGAGGATTTGCGTCTTGACGATGTCGATGCCGGTGATCATCTCGGTGACCGGGTGCTCGACCTGCACGCGCGTGTTCATCTCGATGAAGTAGAACTCGCCGTTTTCGTACAGGAACTCGAAGGTGCCCGCGCCCCGGTAGCCCAGGCGCTTGCAGGCTGTGGCGCAACGCTCGCCAATTTTCTCGATCAGGCGGCGCGGGATGCCAAAGGCCGGGGCCTCTTCGATGACTTTCTGGTGGCGCCGCTGCATGGAGCAATCGCGCTCGCCCAGGTGCACGGCATTCTTGTGGGTGTCGGCCAGCACCTGGATCTCGATGTGGCGCGGGTTCTCCAGGAATTTCTCCATGTACACCGCTGGGTTGCCGAAGGCCGCCTGCGCCTCGCTCTTGGTCATTTGCACTGCGCCCAGCAGGGCGGCCTCGGTGTGCACCACGCGCATGCCGCGCCCGCCGCCGCCGCCAGCGGCCTTGATGATCACCGGATAGCCGATCTGGCGCGCAATGGCGCGGATCTCGGCCGGGTCGCTGGGCAGCTCGCCCTCGGAGCCGGGCACGCAGGGCACGCCGGCCTTGATCATGGCCTGCTTGGCCGAGACCTTGTCGCCCATGATGCGGATGGACTCGGCCGTCGGGCCGATGAAGGTAAAGCCGCTTTTCTCCACGCGCTCGGCAAAGTCGGCGTTCTCGCTCAGAAAGCCGTAGCCGGGGTGGATGGCCTGGGCATCGCTGACCTCGGCGGCCGAGATGATGGCGGGCATCTGCAGGTAGCTCTGGCTGGCCGGCGCAGGGCCGATGCAAATGGCCTCGTCGGCCAGGCGCACGTACTTGGCGTCGCGGTCGGCCTCGGAGTACACCATGACCGATTTGATGCCCAGCTCACGGCAGGCGCGCTGGATGCGCAGGGCAATTTCGCCGCGGTTGGCGATCAGGATTTTCTTGAACATGCGGGAAGTCTCGTGTGCATGGGGCCGGCTCGGCTGCGCCGCGCTGCGTCAGCCGGCGCCGACTCGGGGTGGCCTTGGGCGGCCTTGGGGCGGCATGGTTGCGACCCGTCTCCAGCGCGCCTTGGCGCTGCCCTGGGCAAAGCGGCGCATCCATGGCGGCCGATGGCCATGCCGAAATGAAAGCCGCGCGCTCAGCGCGAGCGCCGCGCGCCGCTGCCTTCATTCATTGGGAAACGGAAGCTCATTCGATGATAAACAGCGGCTGGCCGTACTCGACGGCCTGGCCGTTCTCCACCAGGATTTGCTTGATGGTGCCGGAGCGATCTGCCTCGATCTCGTTGAGGATTTTCATCGCTTCGATGATGCAGACGATTTGCCCTTCTTTGACCTGGGTGCCCACCTCGACGAAGGCGTCGGCCGATGGGTTCGGGGCGCGGTAGAAGGTGCCGACCATGGGCGCGGTGATGCTGGCCCCTGCGGCGGCCGGGGCGGCTGCGGCAGGGGAGGCGGCCTCTGGCTGCGGGGCGCTGGCGATTGGAGCGATGGCAGTGAGCGCCGGCGCTGCGGCGGCCACGGGCGCGGGCACAAACACTGGGGCGCCGCCTTTGACGATGCGCACCTTGCCTTCGGCTTCGGTGATTTCCAGCTCCGTCACATTCGATTCGGACACCAGGTCGATCAGAGTCTTCAGTTTCCTCAGATCCATAAAGTTTCAGGCTCCAGAAAAAAACACGATGCCACGCAAATCCTGATGCGGATTGTTTGCGGCAAATGGCAGACGCTTGCTGCTATTTCGTGCCAAATTTCGTTAAAAAGTTGAAGATTGTGGGCTTGGCGCGCTGGGTTGGCGTTTGCCCCGCAGCTGGCAATGGCGATGCGCGAGTCCACTTTTGAGAAAGGCAGGCACGGCCGGATACACCGTGTCGTGCGTGCGATCAAACCCGGCATTCTACGGCCATTGCCCTGAGGCAAGGGCTGCATGATGTGCCACGGGGTTCGTGCAGCCCCCAAGGGCGCTGGTGCCGGCCCACTCAGGCCAGCAAGCTCTGCCACTGCTGCAGGTCGGCCGGTTCGATCTGGCCCAGCTTGCGCGCCCGGATCTGGCCCTGGGCGTTGGCCAGAACCGTCAAGGGCAGCCCGCCTGTGCCGCCCAAGGCGCGCGCCAGCTCCATGCCTTGGCCGCCGCCGGCAATGGCGATGGGAAAGTCCAGCGCCAGGCGCTGGGCAAATCGCTGCACGTTCGGCAAGGTATCAACGGCAATGCCAACCACGGCCCAATCGGGCCGCTGGCGCTGGAACTGGTTCAGCAGCGGCAGCTCCTGCACGCAGGGGGCGCACCAGGTGGCCCAGAAATTGAGCAGCAGCGGGCGGCCTTGGTAGTCGCGCAGCGCCAGTGGGCGGCCATCGAGCTGGGGCAGGGCGATGGACCACAGCGCGGCCTCGGCGGCCGAGTGGCGCCGCCGCAGCCAGCCCCAGTAGCCGCCAGCGCCGGCAGCGGCCAGTGCCAGGCCGCCGCCCCAGAGCAGCCATTGGCGGCGCGCCGGCCTTGGGGCCGCGCTGGGCCCAGCATGCGCGGGCGAAGGGGCTGGCGCCGGGTTGGGGGCGGGGGCCGAGGGCTTCATGGCGCGGGCGATTGTGGCATGGCGCTGGCCTGGGCCATGCGGGCCTGCAAGGCCTGTAGCGTGCCGCGCGGCGCCTGGCCGTCGGCATCGGCCTGCAGTGCGCCGCGCAGCGCCTGGCTGGGGTTGTTCCACAGGCACAGCAGCGCCTGTGGTTGCAGTGCGGGGTGCTGCGTGGCCACTTGCAGGCCCAGCACTTCGGCGGGCTGGCCGCCCAGGCCTTTGGCCTCCTGGGTATCGAAGTCCAGCCCGTGGTTGAGCAGCCAGATGGGCAGGGCCTTGCTGTCGTCGCAAAACAGCTGCAGGTGGATCGGGCTCCAGTGCGTGGCCGTGCCGCTCCAGACGGCGCCGCCCAGCAGCGGCTTGAACTCGGCCAGTTGCTGCATCCAGTGCGCGGCGATCTCGCGCAGGGCCTGCAGCGCCTGGGGCTGGGTGTCGGCGTGAAACAGCGCGATGTGCTCGCGCACGGCGTCTTCGACGCTGCGCTTGTCGGGCAAGGCGGTGTTGGGGCGCAGGCCCAGTTGTTTGAGCGCGCGCTGTTTGGCAGGCCCGATCTCCAGGCCCTCGTCCACGATCAGGGCTGCGGCGGCCTGGGCGATTTCCTGCTGCAAGGAGGTGTGCATGGGCGGGGGGCGTGTGGTGCAAAGTCTTGACGGGTGCAAGCCGCGGAGGCGCGCATTGGGCTTGCGGATGGGCCAGCGTCTGGCTGTGGCGGGCAGGGCCGTGAAATTCGCGTATCCTCTTGGCCCGCGTGAGGCAGGGCTCGGCATGCTGGCACGGATTGTGCGTCAGGATGAATGCCATGGCTGGGTTCTGGCATTGCCGTGTGGCTTTGTGCAGCAGCGTGGCGCGCCATGATCAACAGCATTTGATATTCAGCAATGACTTCCACCCCAGTTGTCGCACCATTCAAGCCCGTTTGGAAATCGCGCTTTGCGGCGCTCAAGGCGGCCATTGACGATTTGCCCCAGGCTTTCGAGGCCCTGCAGGCTTGCGCGCTGGTGGAGGTGACCACGGGCATGGTGCTGCACGGCACGGGCGCGCTGATGGAGGATGGCGCGCTGGCTGAGGCGGCGAGCAATTACTGGCGCATCTACCAGCGCCACGGCAGTTTTTTCGAGGCGCTGGGGCCGCTGCGTTATTGCGTGCTGATGCATCAGCAGATGCGCATGACCATCGTGCCCTGCGGGGCGGACATGGTGCTGGTGCTGCTCAGCCAGGACGGCGTGGCGCTGAACTGGCAGGCCGTGCTGGCCCAGGCAGCGCAAATCGACCGGCTGGCGCGCCAGCTGTGACGAACACCAAGAGGCGCTTTTCTTTCTTTTATGGCAACGATCAAACAAACCCTGGATGAGCTGATGACGCTCGAAGGCGCGCTGTGCTGCGCCGTGGTCGACAGCAGCAGCGGCATGATGCTGGCCTCGGCCGGCGCTGGCATCGACTTGGAGGTGGCGGCCGCGGGCAATACCGAGGTGATGCGCGCCAAGACCAACACCATGCGCGCGCTGGGCTTGCACGATGTGATCGAGGACATCCTCATCACGCTGGGCAAGCAATACCACATCATGCGCCCGGCATCGCGCAAGGACGGCGTGTTCCTCTACCTGGTGCTCGATCGCCAGCGTTCCAATCTGGCGCTGGCGCGCCGCAAGGTGTTCGATGCCGATCAGGCGCTGACGTTCTGAGGGCCTTCATGAACCTGCTGTTCGTGGCCGATGCCCTGGCCAGTTTCAAGATCCACAAGGACACGACCTACGCCATGATGCGCGAGGCGCAGCGGCGCGGCCACGGCATTGCCGTGTGCGAGCCGCGCGCGCTGTACTGGCAGCGCGGCGCGCGCGTGTGCGCCCAGGTGCAGCACATCGAGCTGCTGGCCCAGCCCCCGGCCGATGGCCCCTGGTGGCGTCTGCAGCGCCAGGCCGAGCAGGCCCTGGCCGATTTCGACGCCGTGCTGATGCGCAAGGATCCGCCGTTTGACAGCGAGTTCTTTTACTGCACGCACCTGCTGAGCCAGGCCGAGCGCGAAGGCGCCAAAGTCTTCAACCGCCCGGCGGCGCTGCGCGAGCACCCGGAGAAGCTCGACATTTTGGAGTTCCCCGAGCTGATCGGCCCGACCCTGGTCACGCGCGAGCCCGAGCGCATCCGCGCCTTCCACGCCGAGCATGGCGACATCATCCTCAAGCCGCTCGATGGCATGGGCGGCATGGGCATCTTCCGCGTCGGCCCCGACGGCCTGAACCTGGGCAGCATCATCGAAACCCTCAACGCCCATGGCAGCACCTCCGTGATGGTGCAGCGTTACCTGCCCGAGATCCGAGAGGGCGACAAGCGCCTGCTGCTCATCGACGGCCAGCCCGTGCCCCATGCGCTGGCGCGCATCCCGCAGGGCAGCGAAATCCGCGGCAACATGGCCGTGGGCGGCAAGGCCGTGGCCCAACCCTTGAGCGCGCGCGATGCCGAGATCGCTGCGCGCCTGGGGCCGGTGCTGGCCGCGCGCGGCCTGTTGCTGGTGGGGGTGGACGTGATCGGCGACTGCGTGACCGAAATCAACGTCACCAGCCCGACGGGCTTTCAGGAAATCACCGCGCAGACCGGCTTTGACGTGGCCGCGATGTACTTGGATGCGCTGCAGCGCCGCCAGCCCGGCTGGTGAATGTGCGCTATCCTCTGGCGCTTTTGCATACGCTCGCGCCCGGCATGGGCGCGGCAGCCTGCCCTCGCGATGAATGCCTGCGGCTGGCGGCGGC
>JAUMYI010000347.1 GCA_030528705.1 Comamonadaceae bacterium
TCTCAGAACCTGTTCAGAAGTCTCGGCGCGAGTGGGCAGCAAGCGGTTTGGGATGGGATGCAAGGCGCCACCAGATACACATTACGCCGCCAATAGCCCGTGATATCCCGTGATATTGGCCAGTTTGCTTGCGCCGCAGACCGCCCCAATCCGCTTGAGTGCTCGCCGCGCAGGGACTTTGAACAGGTACTCAGGCCTCGACCAGAATGCGCAGCATGCGGCGCAGCGGCTCGGCTGCGCCCCACAGCAGTTGGTCGCCAATCGTGAAGGCGCCCAGATACTGCGGGCCCATGGCCAGCTTGCGCACGCGCCCGACCGGGATGCGCATGGTGCCGGTGACGGAGACTGGGGTGAGCTCGGCCAAGGTGGCCTCCTTGGTGTTGGGCACCAGCTTCACCCAGGGGTTGTCGGCGGCAATCATGGCTTCGATCTCATCGAGCGGCACGTCCTTTTTCAGCTTGAAGGTCAGCGCCTGGCTGTGGCAGCGCATGGCCCCGATGCGCACGCAAAAGCCGTCGACCGGGATGGCCGGCGTGCCAAAGCCTTCGCCCATGCCCAGGATTTTGTTGGTCTCGGCCATGCCCTTCCATTCCTCGCGGCTGACGCCGTTGCCCAGGTCGGCGTCGATCCAGGGGATCAGCGAGCCGCCCAGCGGCGCCAGGAAGTGGGCCGTCTCCGCCTCGCTCAGGCCGCGTTGCTTGGCGATGATCTTGCGATCGATCTCCAAGATGGCGCTGTGCGGGTCGGCCAGCAGCTCGCGCACCTCGGCATGCAGTGTGCCGAACTGCGTCAGCAGCTCGCGCATGTGCTGCGCGCCGCCGCCCGATGCGGCCTGGTAGGTCTGGGTGCTCATCCATTCGACCAGCCCGGCCTTGTACAGCGCGCCAACGCCCATGAGCATGCAGCTGACGGTGCAATTGCCGCCCACCCAGGTCTTGCCGCCCTTGCTCAGGGCGTTCTGGATCACCGGCAGGTTGACGGGATCGAGCACGATGACCGACTCGCTGTCCATGCGCAGCGTCGATGCTGCATCAATCCAGTGGCCACTCCAGCCGGCCGCGCGCAGCTTGGGATAGACCGCCTTGGTGTAATCGCCGCCTTGGGCGGTCAGGATGATGTCGCAGCGTTTGAGGACCTCGATGTCGTAGGCGTCTTGCAGGCGCGTCTCGTTCCTGGCTTGGGCCGGGGCCTGGCCGCCGGCGTTGGAGGTCGAGAAAAACACCGGCTCGATGCAGTCGAAATCGCCCTCGGCCTGCATGCGTTCGAGCAGCACGGAGCCGACCATGCCGCGCCAGCCGACCAAACCTGTACGTTGTGCCATGTGGATAACCCTTCTTTCAATGGAGATTGCAGAAATATCGGAACTCTCTGCCCCGGCTCGTCTGGCCGGCTTGAAAGACGGGCGCGACGAACCGCAGCTGCTTCAGCCCTTCGTCGTCTTGGTGATGATCACGGCCACAGCGGCGCGCGCCGCTGGTGCGGGGCGCGCAGGCCACGCACATGCCAACGCCAGGCCCTGGGCCTGGCGCGATGCGCAATGGAAGAAGCGGTGCTGCGGCATGATGGCGCGCAGTATAGCGAGTTTGCGCCGCCGCCAGCGCCGGGCGCCAGGCGTT
>JAUMYI010000348.1 GCA_030528705.1 Comamonadaceae bacterium
CATACGGCTGGCCGAACTTGTGCAGCAGGATGCGCTCTTCCGGCTTGATCTGAAGGCGCTGCAGCCAGGCCATGAACAGCGGCACGACCAGCAGGGCCAACGGGTGCGCCAGCCACAGCCCCCAGCCGATCAGGCACAGCGCCATGCCCAGGTACATCGGGTTGCGACTGTGGGCAAAGATGCCGGTGGTCACAAGCTGGGTGGTTGCCTGCGGCTGTAGCGGGTTGGCCGTGGTGCGGTGGCGGCGAAAGGCCAGCACGCCCAGCGCCGCCACCGACAGGCCGGCGGCCATCGACAGCCCGGCCAGCCAGGCTTTCATCGGCAGCGGCCAGGCCCATTGCGGCAGCGCCGCCGCTATGCCGTACATGGCTGCCGCACACAGCCCAGCCAACAGCGGCGGGGGGATTTTCAGCTCCAGCGCACGCATGGCCTGCATCAGTAATGCACCACACTCCGGATCGACTTGCCCGCGTGCATCAAGTCGAACGCGCTGTTGATCTCATCCAGCCCCATGGTGTGGGTGACGAACGGGGCCAGTTGAATCTCACCCTTCATGGCCTGCTGCACCATGCCGGGCAGTTCGCTGCGGCCCTTGACGCCGCCAAACGCCGTGCCCAGCCAGCGGCGGCCGGTGACGAGCTGGAAGGGGCGGGTGGCAATCTCCTGCCCCGCGCCGGCCACGCCGATGATGACGCTCTGGCCCCAGCCGCGGTGCGCGCATTCCAGCGCGGCGCGCATCACGCCCACGTTGCCGATGCACTCGAAGCTGTGGTCCACGCCCCAGCCGGTCATGTCGATGATGACTTGCTGGATGGGCTTGTCGTGCTCCCTGGGGTTGACGCAGTCGGTGGCGCCGAAGGTGCGCGCCAGCTCGAACTTGGCCGGGTTGGTGTCGATGGCGATGATGCGCCCGGCCTTGGCCAGCTTGGCGCCCTGGATCACGGCCAGGCCGATGCCGCCCAGGCCGAACACGGCCACGCTGTCGCCCTCTTGCACCTTGGCGGTGTTCTTCACCGCGCCCAGGCCGGTGGTCACGCCGCAGCCCAGCAGGCAGACCTGCTCGGGGTTGGCGGCCGGGTCGATCTTGGCCAGGCTGACCTCGGCCACCACGGTGTATTCGCTGAAGGTGCTGCAACCCATGTAGTGATAAACCGGTTGGCCGTTGTAGCTAAAGCGCGTGCTGCCATCGGGCATCACGCCCTTGCCCTGGGTGGCGCGCACGGCCACGCACAGGTTGGTCTTGCCGCTTTGGCAGAACAGGCATTGCCCGCATTCGGCGGTGTAGAGCGGGATGACGTGGTCGCCGGGCTGGACGCTGGTCACGCCCTCGCCCACATCGACGACGATGCCCGCGCCTTCATGCCCGAGCACGGCGGGGAAGATGCCTTCGGGGTCCTCGCCGCTCAGGGTGAAGGCGTCGGTGTGGCACACGCCGGTGTGGGTGATGCGGATGCGCACTTCGCCGGCCCTGGGCGGGGCGACGTCGATTTCAACGACTTGCAGCGGGGCGCCTGCCTTGAAGGCCACGGCGGCGCGGGATTTGAGGGTTTTGCCAGCGGTGTCGGCGGTGGTCATGGCAGGTCTCCTTCGTGGGGTGGGTGGACTA
>JAUMYI010000349.1 GCA_030528705.1 Comamonadaceae bacterium
AATGGGCGAATACCGAGAAACGCACATTGACCTGCGCGTGAGCGCGCTGGGCGGGCCCATCGACATTGCGCGCAGCTGGAGCCAAGGGCGCTGGTGGCTCAGCCCCGCCTGGGCATCGTTGAACTTTGCGCTTGGCTTTTTGTGCGAATGGGCAATAAAAAAGGACTTGGAAAATCCAAGTCCTTTTTTTATTGAGATTGGGTGGGTGTTGGTGGGTGCTAACGGGGTCGAACCGCTGACCTACGCCTTGTAAGGGCGCCGCTCTACCAACTGAGCTAAGCACCCCACCGCAAGGCGCTTATTTTACAGCATCTTTGAGGGCTTTGCCGGCGCGGAACTTGGGCACCTTGGCGGCTTTGATCTTGATGCTTTCGCCGGTTTGCGGGTTGCGGCCTTTGCGGGCGGCGCGTTTGGAGACTTCGAAGGTGCCGAAGCCGATGACCGACACGGTGCCGCCTTTTTTCAGGGTGGTCTTGATGGCGCCGATGGTGGCTTCCAGTGCGCGCGCGGCAGCGGCTTTGGAGATGTCTGCCTGGGCGGCGATGTGTTCGACCAGTTCTGTTTTGTTCACGGTATGCCTCTCTGGATGAAATGAAAGCCGCCGGCCCGGTTGGATGGCGGACGCTGGTTGATTGTGGCGCTGCCGCCGGTACATAGGCTGCAGCTTGGAGCAGGCTCTCAGGGGCGGGGGCGCAAGGCTTTTGCAATGACCGTGCTGCCCGGCCCGGTGCCGAAAGCGGCGATTAGAGCAATGCCCTTGTCTTTGTGTCAAGCATGGGGTGGGCTTGCAAGCCTGGGATTAACCCTGCCGTACTGTGGCCCTGGCGGCTTGGCGCTGCTCGGTTTGCGGGGCGGATTCTACTGCCCCAGGCGGGTGCGAATGGCCAAAGATGCTTTGCGCATGTAGTAGACCATCGACCAGAGGGTCAGGGCGGCGGCCAGCCACAGCAGGATTTGGCCGGGCAGCCGGCTGTGCCAGCCTGGCGGCAGGGGGCCGTCGTAGAGCAGAAAGGGGATTGCCAGCATTTGCAGCGAGGTTTTGAGCTTGCCCAGCATGTGTACGGCGACGCTGGCGGCCGCGCCGATTTGGGCCATCCATTCGCGCAGGGCAGAGATGGCGATCTCGCGCCCGATGATGATCAGGGCGACGAAGACGTCGATGCGTTGCAGGTGTACCAGCAGCAGCACGGTGGAGCAGACCAGGAACTTGTCGGCCACGGGGTCGAGAAAGGCGCCAAAGGCCGATGTCTGGCCCAGGCGGCGCGCCAGATAGCCGTCGAGCCAGTCGGTCAGGGCAAAGAGCACGAACAGCGCGGCGGCGATGGTGTTGGCCTGCGTGACGTTGGTGGGCAGGTAGAACACCAGCACGATGCCGGGGATTGCCGCGATCCGGCTCAAGGTCAGCAGGGTGGGGAGGGTCAATGACATGGTGATGGGCGCGCCAAGCGATCTTGAGCGGTGCTGTGGCATCGAGTGCCTGCGTATTATCAGTGGCTTTGGCGCATGTACTTGGTGTGCAGATTTTCTTGCATGGTGTGAACAACCCCTAGAGCGTGTTATGCACTTTTCGCCCCCCGCGAGAGCACCCCGGCGTGTGCAG
>JAUMYI010000037.1 GCA_030528705.1 Comamonadaceae bacterium
TCGGTCAGCGTCCAGGCCGGGTTGGCCAGGTGCGGGCGCGCCACGGCGCACAAATCGGCGCGGCCTGCAGCGAGGATGCTGTTGGCGTGGTCGGCCTCGCTGATGGCGCCCACGGCGATGGTGGCAATGCCCGCCTCCTGGCGGATGCGGTCGGCAAACGGGGTCTGGAACATGCGGCCATAGACGGGCTTTTCCTGCTTGCTGACCTGGCCGGAGGAAACGTCGATCATGTCCGCGCCAGCGGCCTTGAAGGCTTTGGCGATTTCCACCGCATCGGCCGGCGTGGTGCCGCCATCGACCCAGTCGTGCGCCGAGATGCGCACCGACATGGGCTTGTGCTCTGGCCAGGCGGCGCGCACGGCGGCGAACACCTCCAGCGGGTAGCGCAGGCGGTTTTCCAGGCTGCCGCCGTATTCGTCGGTGCGCTGGTTGGTCAGCGGGCTGATGAAGGAGGAGAGCAAATAGCCGTGCGCGCAGTGCAGCTCCAGCCAGTCCGCGCCGGCCTCGTCGGCGGCCTGGGCGGCGGCCACGAACTGCGCCTTGATCTGCGCCATGTCCTCGGCGGTGACGGCGCGGGCCGTCTGGCTCACGCCGCTCAGGTATTGCTGCTCGGAGGCCGAGACGATGGGCCAGTTGCCCTCGGCCAGCGGCTGGTCGATGCCCTCCCAAGCCAGGCGGGTCGAGGCCTTGGCCCCGGCGTGGCCGATCTGGATGCCGATCTTGGCGTCCGTGTAGCTGTGCACCCAGTCGATGATGCGCTTGAAGGCGGCCGTGTGCTCGGGCTGGTACAGGCCGGGGCAGCCGGGGGTGATGCGCCCTTCGGGGCTGACGCAGGTCATCTCCACCATCACCAGGCCCGCGCCGCCCATGGCGCGCGCGCCCAGGTGCATCAGGTGGTAGTCGCCCACCAGGCCGTCGCGGGCCGAGTACTGCGCCATGGGCGAGACGACGATGCGGTTTTTCAGCGTCAGGCCGCGCACCTTGTAGGGCGTGAACATGGGCGGCGTGGGCCTGTCCTGCGCGGGCAGTTGCCGCCCTGCCGCATCGGCGGCGCGCTGGGCAAACCAGCGCTCGTAGCCCTCCAGCCAGGCGGCGTCGCGCAGGCGCAGGTTCTCGTGGCTGATGCGCTGGCTGCGCGTGAGCATGGAGTACATGAACTGCTCGGGTTCGAGCTGATCGCAATAACGCTGGCCGCAGACCTCGAACCACTCCATGGCGTTCCAGGCCGCGTTTTGCAGGCGCAGCGTCTCCACGCGGCGCGCCTCCTGGTAGGCGGCCAGCACCTCGGGCAGTTGGGCCGGGCTATCGCCCAGCAGTTGGAACTGGCGCGTCAGCTCGATGGCGTCCTCGATTGCCAGCTTGGTGCCCGAGCCAATGGCAAAGTGCGCCGTGTGCACCGCATCGCCCATTAGCACCACGTGGCTGCCGCGCGCGTTTTGCAGCCACCACTGCTCGCAGACCACGCGCTGGAAGTTGATCCAGGCCGAGCCGCGCAAATGCCGCGCATTGGTCATCAGCTTGGCCCCGCCCAGGTTCTGGGCAAACAGTTGCTCGCAAAAGACGATGGACTGGTCCTGGTCGGCGCTGTCCAACCCGTGGGCGCGCCAGGTCTGCTCCGTGGTCTCGACGATGAAGGTCGAGGTGTTCTCGTCGAACTTGTAGATGTGCGCCTGGAACCAGCCGTGCTCAGTACGGCGAAAGTCGAAGGTGAAGGCGTCGTACACCTTGTTGGTGCCCAGCCAGATGTAGCGGTTGGGGCGGGTGACGATGTCGGGCTTGAAAACGTCCTCGTACTTCTTGCGGATCAGCGAGTTGATGCCATCGCTGGCGACGATCAGGTCGGCATCGGCGTAGTCCTCATCGGACTGCACCTCGGTCTCGAACACCAGCTTCACGCCCAGTTGCTCGCAGCGATCTTGCAGGATGTTGAGCAACTTCTTGCGCCCGATGCCCACGAAACCATGCCCGCCCGAGCGGATGGTGCGGCCCTTGAACAGCAGCTCGATGTCGTCCCAGTGGTTGAAGGCCTGCTCGATCTCGGCGGCCGATTGCGCATCCCACTGGCGCATGTTGTCCATGGTCGCGTCGGAGAACACCACGCCCCAGCCAAAGGTGTCGTAGGGCTTGTTGCGCTCGACCACCGTCACATCGTGCGCCGCGTCGAGCTTTTTCATCAGCAAACCGAAATACAGCCCCGCCGGGCCGCCGCCTATGCATACGATCTTCATGCTTTTCTCCTGATCCTCTGCCACCCCAGACTCAACCCTCGACCAACGCCAGCACGCGCAGCGGGCTGCCCGAGCCAGCCTCGATTTTCAGCGGTGCGGACAGGATCAGCGCCCCTTGCGGCGGCAATTGATCCAGGTTCTTCAGGCATTGCAGGCCGTAGCGGCCTGCGCCGTGCATCAGCGTGTGGCAGGGGTAGGCAACAGGCCATTGGTAGGACTGGCCGGCATCGGTGTTGATGGTTTCCACGCCAAAGCCATGCACCTGGCGCTGGTGGATCATCCACTCGACGGCCTCCTGCGTCGGGCCGGGCGTGTGCGCGCCGTCCTCGCGCATGTTCAAAAACGCCTCGGCATCGCTGGCCTTGAGCGACCAGTCGGTGCGAAACAGCACCCAGGCCCCTTGCGGGATGCGGCCGTGGCGCTGCTCCCAGGCTTCGAGAAACTCCACCGTCAGCAGCCAATCGGGGTTGGCCGCGACCTCGGCGCTGGCGTCCACCACCACGGCCGGGGCGATGAAGTTCTCCACCGGGATGCTGTCCACCGTGCCTTTCTCGCATTCGCGCCCGGTGATCCAGTGCGCGGGCGCATCGAAATGCGTGCCGGTGTGCTCGCCGCAGGAAAAGTTGTTCCAGTACCAGCCCGGGCCGTTGTCGTCGTAGCGCGAAATGCGCTCGATGCGAAACGGCTGCACCTGCCCGAATTGCGGCGGCAATTGCAGCGTGGGGAAAGACTCGGAGAGCGTTTGCGTCAAATCGATCACGCGCACGCTGCGGTTTTGCAAAGCTGCGTACAAGGCGCTCAAGGCGGTAGTGCTCAAGGCAGGGGTGCTCATGCGATGTGCCTCCTTGGTGGTTGATGGCAGATTGAATTCATTGGGCGCTCAAGGCTTTGATCTGCTCACGGAAATAGGCCAGCACGGCAGGGCCGTCGATTTTTTTCTTGGCCGCAGCGGCCAGCCAGTCTTTTTCGACAAAGGCCAGCTTGTCTTGCAACTGCTGCAAGTCCTGCCCTTCAATGCGCAAAGTCTTCAGGCCTGCCTGCGCCAGGCGCTGCTGGGCCGCCACTTCACCGGTTTGCCATTTGCTGCCGAAGTTGCGCGCAATGACTTCGCCAGAGACTTTCTCAATGGCTGCGCGGTCGGCTTCCGAGAGGCTTTGCCACTTGCGCTCGTTCATCATCAGGTACTGGCTGCTTTTGCCAAAGCCGCCTGGCACGCTCACCGCCGTCTTGATGAGCTTGTCCAGCCGCCAGCCCTCAATCTGGTCGTACTGGAAGTACATGCCATCAATCACGCCGCGCGAGAGCATTTCGTAGCCCTCGGAGGCTGGCGCATTGACCGTGACGATGCCCAGCGCCTTGCCGATGGCATCAAACAGCGGACTGGGCGAGCGCAGCTTCATGCCCTGCAAATCCTCTATGCGGCCAATGGATTCGCGCGAGGTGAAGATGGCCGTGGCCGGGCTGGTCCACAAACCCAGCAGCTTGACCCCCTTGTGCTCATTGGCCGGCGCCATGAATTTCTGGTAAGTGCGCCAGTAGGCCACCGAGTTGACGCCGCCGTCATCGGTGGTAAATGGCAGCTCGGCAAACTCCGTCAGGGTGAAGCGGTTGGCCGTGTAGCTGTGCACCGACATGCCCAGATCGGCCACGCCATTGCGCACCAGATCCAGATGGGCCTGGGGCTTGCCCAGCGCATTGATGAACTCGATCTTGACGCGCCCTTCGGTGACCGTCTCCACCTCCTTGGCCCAGGGTTGCAGCATCTCGGTGACGATGTAGTGCGCCGGCGGCAGCCAGTTGGAAAAGCGCAAGGTGGTCTGCGCCTGGGCCACCGACGCCGACAAGGCCAGTGCCGCGCCCACAGTGGCAATCACTTGCTTGAATACGACACGCATGGGGAGTCTCCTTTTTCTTGCAGCGGCGCCCTGCACAGCGCCTGGTTGAGATCGCAGGCCCAATGCCTGCTCTGTTTCACATGCTCTGGGGCACGACCAGCACCAGCCACGGCACCACGATCAGCAGCAGCAGGCGCAGGATGTCGGTCACTACAAACGGCGTGACACCACGGATGATGGCGCCCAGCCTCATGTCCGGGATGACGTTCTTGATCATGAAGATGTTCAGCCCCAACGGCGGCGTAATCAGGCTGATCTCGGCAGCCACGACGACGACGATGCCAAACCAGATCAAATCAAAGCCCAGCGATGCCACCACCGGATAAAAAATGGGCACCGTCAGCAGCACCATGGACATGGTTTCCAGAAAGCAGCCCATCACCAGATAGGCCAGGCAAATCATCAAGATCACTGCCAGGGGCGGCACGTCCAGGCCCCGGATGAATTCCAGCAGCGCGCTGGGCAAGCCCGCTACGGTGAGGAAGTTGGTAAACACCAGCGCGCCGATGATGAGGGCAAACATCACGGTGCTGGTCTGGGCCGCCTCCACCAGCACCTTGAGGTACATGCGCGGCTGCCAGCCCCGGCGCTTGAGGGTCATCACGAACGTGGCCGCCACGCCAATGCCTGCGGCCTCCGTGGGCGTGAACACGCCGCCATAAATGCCGCCCATGATGATGAGAAACAGCACGGCAATCGCCACCACCCCTTTGGCCGCCTGCCAGCGTTCGGCCCAGCCGGCCCGCTCGCCCGCGCGCCCCAGCTCGGGCCGCCAGGCCGTCACCAGCACCACCGTCACCAGGTACATGAAAATCGCCACCGTCCCCGGCAGCATGCCTGCGGCAAACAGCTTGCCAATGTCCGTCTCGGTCAGGATGCCGTAGACCACCAGCATCACACTGGGCGGGATGAGAATGCCCAGCGTGCCGCCAGCGGCAATGCTGCCTGCGGCCAGGCGGTCGTCATAGCCGTATTTGCGCATATTGGGCAAGGCCACCCGGCCCATGGCCGCAGTGGTGGCCATGCTGGAGCCGCACAGCGCGCTGAACGCGGCACAGGCCAAAATCGTGGCCATCGCCAGGCCGCCGCGCAAATGGCCGATGAAGGCGTAGGCCACCCGGTACAAATCGCGCGCCAGCCCCGAAGCATTGACCAGATTGCCCATCAAGATGAACAGCGGCAGCACCGTGAAGTTGTAGTTCATGGCCGTGTCAAAACTGGTTTGCGCGGCCATGGCCAGGCCTGCCTCCAGACTGGCCAGGTAGCTGAACCCGGCCACGCCCACCAGCAGCATGCCCCAGGCAATGGGCAGCCCCAGGAACAGCAAAACCAGCAAGGCCAGCACACCAATGAGGGAGACCAGCATGCGCGCGCCTTAGCCTTTCTGCCCGGCAGGCTCTGCCTGCTGTTGCGCAGCGGCGCCCAGATTGCGCACGAACAATCCCAGCAATGCCGCCAACGCCGCCAAGGCAGTCAGGCAAGAGGCGGCGTAGGCAAAGGGTGCAATGGGAAGCTGCAAGGCATTGCTCATGTCGCCATAAGAGGCCAGTTGCATGGCGTGCAGCCAAAGGAAATAGGCCAGAGCGCCCAGCACCAGCGCCGAGACCAGAGCAACGACGATTTGCTGGATACGAAGCCCCATGCGGCCCAACAGGCCATCAATCATGCTGACCATCAAATGCTGCCGGTGCCATGTCACCCGAGGCAGGGCGGAAAACACCAGCACAGCCAGCAGCAGCTCGCTGCTTTCGTATGCGCCCTGCAAAGGGGCGTTGAACACGTAACGGCCCACCACATCGACGGTGGTGATGCAAGAGAGCAGCGCCAGCGCCGCCACGCACACGCCATCGAGCAGCCACTCAACCGCACGCGCCAGGCCCCGGGCGTGTACGAGGGGGATGTCAGGCAGGTCTTGGTTCATCGCGTCTCCTTGCTGGCTTGCTGATGGCCTGTTTTTTATTTCTTCATAAATAGTTTAGGTTAAAAATATTTTCCCCCAATAGCACAAACCCTGATGCCAGGCCATGCGCTTCAGGCCTGGCCTGGCACAGGCTTACAGGGCCAGGCTGCCCACGCTGGTGCCTCCGCAGACGTACAGCACCTGCCCGGTCACGAAACCGCTGGCGGGGTGGGCAAAAAATGCCACTGCCCGCGCCACGTCCTGCGCTTCGCCCAAACGGCGCACGGGCACGGAGGCGGCCAGCTGGCGCTCTTTCTCGCTGCCTTGCTGCACCACGTCGTAAAACATGTCGGTGCGGATGGGGCCTGGCGCCACCACGTTGACCGTGATGCCTTCGGGCGCCAGCTCCAGCGCCCAGGTGCGGGCCATGCCCAGCATGCCGGCCTTGGTGGCCGAATAACTGGTGCGCGTGGCCAGCCCCAGGGCTGCGCGCGAGGACAACAGCACCACCCGCCCCATGCCGCGCGCGCGCATGGCAGGCAAGGCCGCTTGCAGCAACTGGATGGCGCAGCCCAGGTGCAAATCCACCAGCGCGTCCAGATCGCTCAATTGCACCTCGGGCAGCAGCGCGGCTCGGATCACCCCGGCGTTGTGCACCACGGTGGTGGGGGCAAAGCGTTGGCACAGCTCCTGCACGGCCTGCGCCGTAGCGGCGCGATCCATCAAATCCACCTCGATGCTGTGCATGCGCGCATGCTCAATGTCGCTGGGCCGCCTGGCCATGCTCACCACCTCATGGCCCTCTTGCAGCAGTTGCTGGCAAATGGCTTTGCCAATGCCTGCGCTGCCGCCAGTGACCACGGCCACGCCGCGCTGGGCATCGGGCTGCATCGATGTTGTCTGCATGGGCAATGTTCTCCGTTGGTTGAGTCAGTGCTGGCCGGGCACCAGCGCCAGCACGCGCAGCGGGCTGCCGCTGCCCTGGATGATTTTCAGGGGCGGGCAGATCAGCACGCTTCCGGTCGGCGGGAGCTGGTCGAGGTTGCACAGGCATTGCAGGCCATAGCGCCCCGATCCGTGCATGAAGTAGTGGCAGGGATAGGGCGGGCGCAGGTGGGCGGCCTGGCCCGCATCGGTGCCAATGGCCTCCGAGCCAAAGCCCAGTACGTCGCGCTCAATCAAGGCCTGCACCGCTTCGGTGCTGGGGCCTGGGGTGTGCTGGCCGGTTTCGTCGAAATTCTGGTAGGCCACCGGATCGCTGCGCCGCGACCAGTCGGTGCGCATCAGCACCCAGGCCCCGGCCGGAATGCGCCCGTGGACGGCCTCGTAACGCTCGATGTCTGCCAGGCTCAACAGGTAGTCCGGATCGTGCGCGGCCTGTTCATGGCAGTCGATGACGCAGGCCGGCGCCACGAAGTGCTGCACAGGGATGGTGTCCACCGAGTTGTGGGGCAGATCGCGGCCAGAGATCCAGTGGATGGGCGCGTCGAAATGCGTGCCCGTGTGCTCGCCGCAGCTGAAGTTGTTCCAGTACCAGGCCGGGCCGCGCTCGTCATAGCGCGAAATCTCTTCCAGGCGGAAGGGCTGGCATTGCCCCATTTCGGGCGGCAGCGCAATTTGCGGAAACTCTGGCGAGAGGGTCTGCGTCAGGTCCACCACGCGCACCGTGCATTGGCGCAATGCCAGCGCCAGTTGCCCCAGCAGCTCGGCCGCGCTCAAGATTGGAGAGGGGATGCTCATGGTCGATGCCTTTCTTCAACCGCCATTGAGGGCCAGCTCACGCTCCAGCACCTTGGGATCATCACGCCAGCGCGCCAGCCAATCTTGCGCCACGTCGCCGGGATAGAGGTCTTCCACGCCATCGCGCAGCGCCCGCACCACCGCCTGGGCCAGGGCCTGCGGCGCCAGTTTCGGGGGCATGAGGTTTTGGTTCCACTCGTCGTCCATCGGGCCGGGAAAGCAGTTGAGCACGCGAATGCCCGCCACCCGCAGCTCGGCCCGCAGGCACTGGGCCAGCGAATAGGCCGCCGCCTTGCTGGCGCTGAAGGTGCCCTGCGGCGGGAAGTTGCTCAGCGCATAAATGGACAGGATGTTGACCCAGGCGCAGGCATGGGCCTGTCCATCGGCAGAGCGGGCCATCAAGGCCGGGCCAAACTCCTGCGCCAGGCGCAGCAGACCGAAGTAATTGACCTCCATCTCCGCGTGCGCCACGTCGGTGCCGCGCCGCGCGGCGATGCCAAAGCCACGGTGCAGCTCGGCGTTGTTGATGAGAATGTCCACCTTGCCGCCAATGGCGCCCGCCAGCGTGCGCACCGAGCGGCCATCGCTCACGTCCAGCGCCACCAGGCTGACCTGCGGCAAGGCGGCGATGGCCTCCAGGCCGGCCTGAGGCTTCCAAGGCTCGGCCTGCCCGACCCACACCATTTCCGCGCCGGCCTTGAGCAGCGCAGTCACCAGCGCCTGCCCAACGGCGCTTTTGCCGTCGGTGACCAGCACCTTGCGCCCTTGCGGGTCGCAGCCCATCTCGCGCAGCATTTTGTCGCCCGCCATGTCCGGCTCTCCTTGTTCTGGAAATGCAATCAATACCGCCTGCCCGCTGCGGTCAAGCCGCGCGCCCACACGCACGCGGCATGGCGCCTGGCCCACGGCCTCATGCACGTGCGCCATGACGCTGGGGCCGGCATCGAGCTGCACCATGCCCACCCGCCAGGGCAGCCGCTCGCGGAAAAACAGATCGTTGCTGTGGTGCAGCGTGGTGGCCCCCAGCAAGCGCCCCAGCCCGCCTTGCTCGCGCCAGGCCAGCTTGGGCGAGAGGCAGTGCTGACAGGCTTCCCGGGGCGGGTATTGCACTGCGGCGCATTCGGCGCAGCTCTGCAAGGCAAAGCGCCCCTGGGCGGCGGCGGCTGTCAGGCCCAGCGCCACGCGCCCGCGGCCCACCGGCGGCAGGTTCAGCCTGGGGGTGCGCAGCAAAGGGTTTTTGCGCTTGGGCGATGGCGGCATCGCAGGCATGCTCATTGGACTCTCCCCAGCAATACGGCGCCAGTGCACAGGCAGCGGTCGTACGTCACCATGCCAAAACCGGCCACCAGCCCCAGCTTGGCATCTTTGACGCTGCGCCCTGCGGCGCCTCCCGTCAGTTGGCGGATGGCCTCGGTCATGCCCAAAAAGCCCCCTGCCGCGCCGGCCTGCCCTGCCGAGAGCTGGCCGCCGCTGGTGTTGTTGGGGAAGCTGCCATCACAGGTCAGGGTGTGCGACTGCACGAAGGCCGGGCCTTCGCCTTTTTCGCAAAAGCCCAGATCCTCGAAGTGCATCATGACGATCACGGGGTAGTCGTCATAGGTCTGGATGAAGTCCACGTCGGCTGGGCGCACGCCGGCCTGGGCATACAAATCGTCGCGGTCCATGCGCCAGCCGCCGCGCTCCATGATGGGGTCTGCGCCGTAGGCGTTGTGGCGCTCGATGGCTGCGCGAATCTCGCAATAGGGCAGACCCAGGTCACGCGCGCGCTCGGCCCGCATGACCAAAAAAGCTTCGCCGCCCGCGCAAGGCATGACGCAATCGAACAAATGCAGCGGATCGGAGACCACGCGCGCCTGCATGTACTCATCCAGACTCAATGGCTTTTTGAACATGGCGTGCGGGTTGCCCAGCGCGTTGCTGCGCTGGGCCACGCAGATGCGCCCGAAATCCTCACGCCGCGCGCCAAAACGCTGCATGTAATGCGCCGTAATCATGGCGAAGATGGAGTTGGGCCCGCCCGCCCCGTAGGGGTAAACGGCATCGCGCGAAAAGCCACTGAAGCTGCCCAGCGTCTGGCGAAACGAATCCACGTGGTTGGTGTCGGCGGCCACGCACGCCACCACCTGCGCATCGCCGGCCTGCACGGCCCGCGCGGCGCGGCGCAGGCACATCACGCCAGATGCGCCGCCCGTGGGCACGTGGTCCAGCCAGCGCGGCGACAGGCCCATGTATTGCGTCATGCCCACGGCCGTGTCAGGCACCAGCGAAAAGCTGCTCAGGCACAGGCCGTCAATGTCCTCTTTGGCAATGCCGCTGTCCTGGATCAGCCGCCGCAGAGCCTGCGCCACGAACCAGGCCGCGCCCTGGGTGGCATAACGCTGGTAGGGCACCGTCACCGGCACGGCCACGGCCACGCCTTCGTAGGACATGCGGGGGCGCTGGATGTATGTCATGGCCTCAATCCTGCCGCTTCTTCAGGCTGCGCGTGTCGACGCAGTGCGCCTGGCCGGGCAATTGCTGCGCCAGCTCGCGCAATTGGCCGCGCTGGATTTTTTGTGATGGCGTCAGCGGCAGGGCCTGCACGAAGGCCACGTAGCCCGGCGCCTTGTAGTAGGCCAGTTGCGCCAGCGCGTGGGCCACGATGCTGTGCGCCAGGGCCTGGCGGGCCTGCTCATCGTCCACGCCAGGCTCGCGCAGCACGATGCAGGCCAGCACCTCGTCGCCGCGCACGGCATCTGGCGTCGCCGCCACGGCCGAGGCCTTCACGGCGGGGTGCTGGTTGAGCACGCTCTCGACCTCCACGGCGGAGATGTTCTCCCCGCTGCGGCGGATCACGTTCTTTTTGCGATCGACGAAATGCAGCTGGCCCTGGGCATCACGGCGCACCATGTCGCCAGTGTGAAACCAGCCGCCTTCCCAGGCCTCTTGCGTGGCCTGCTCGTCTTTGAGGTAGCCTCGGAAAAAATGGCGGCGCGGGTCGTCCCCTGCAGAGCGCACCAGCAATTCGCCCGGCACCTCATCGGGCACGTCGGCGCCATCTTCGCCCACCAGGCGCACCTGCACGAACGGCTCAGGGCTGCCAAAGCAGTGGCTGCCCACCTGCCTGGGTTCGTAGTTGGCCATGATGCATGCGGCAGCGCCCGTCTCCGTCATGGCCCAGGCCTCCACCAGCGGAAAACCAAAGCGTTCTTCAAACACGGCGTGGTTCTTGCGATCCACCCCGGCGCCAAAGCCCCAGCGGATGGCGTGCTGGCGGTCGGCAGGCTCTGGCTGCGCCGAAAGCAGCATGGCAGGCATGACGCCCAGGTAATGCACGATGGTGGCGCCGCTCTCGCGCGCGCTTTGCAACCAGGTCTTGGGGTGGAAGCGGTCCAGTTGCACCAGACAGCCGCCCGCAATCAACACCACCATGGTGGAAAAGGCCATCGCATTGACGTGGGTAAGCGGCAGGGGCGTCATGATGCGCTCCTGATCCGGGCGCACCCGGCTGATGCCCCCCAGTTGCGCATACCAGCGGCCCGCACGCAAGAAATAAGCGTTGTCCAGCACGCAGCCCTTGGGCCGCCCCGTGGTGCCCGAGGTGTAGAGCAGCGCGCATTCGCTCTGCGCGTCGACAGGCTCATGCGCCCTTGGGGCAGGCAGGGGCGCGGGCGGCATGCGCGCGTCTTGCGGGCCGGCCAGCGCCAGCCGGTGGCCAATGGCCTGGGCTGCGGCCTGCAAGTCGCCACGGCGCTGCGGCAGCGTCACGGCCAGGCAGATCTCGCTGTGCCCGATCAGGTATTGCAACTCCGCAGAGCGCATCTCGATGTTGATGGGCACGACGCTCACGCCCAGCGCATTGAGCGCCAGCCAGTGGTAGAGAAAGGCCGGCCGGTTCTCCAGCAGCAGGCCCACGCGGTGACCATGCCCGTAGCCGGCTGCGGCATAGGCTTGGCGCAGCGCCTGCACAGCGGCGGCGGCCTGCTGCCAGGAGACGGCCCCGGCAGCGATGCCGTACACCTGCGCCGTGACGCTTTCCGTGTACAGGAAGTCGGCTTGCGGCGTGCGCGCCGCGCTGGCGGCAAAGGCGTCGTAAATGCGTTGCAAATCCATGCCAGACAAGGGCCGCTCCTTAGATGAACAACTGGATGCTGCCCAGCGCAGCGTCGCAATTGAGCAAGTCCACCCGCTTCAGGCGCATGCGCAACGCGCCACCCACCAGCACCAGGTGAAAGCTGCTCCAGCCCGCGTACAGGGTTTGCGCTTCTTCGCGCTGCTCGACGTAATGCCAGGCGCAGCGCACCACGTACTGGCCGCTGGCCTCGTCGCGCGAGAGCACGCGGGGGCGCTGCAACAAGTGGTGGCAGCGGCTCTTGGGCTGCTGCGAGAACGTGCGCTGGCCGTTGAGGCGCTCAATGCGCACTTGCAGCAGCAGGCGGTCTTCGTACATCAGCGAAGCCTGCAGGCGCGCGTCCTCCTGGCCCGGCGTCAACGGCATCCAGTAGTAGCCATCCTCGGTGAACAGCTCCAGCCACTGGTCAAAACGCTGCGCATCCAGCAGCTCGGCCTCGGCGTACACGAATTCGATCAAATCGTCATCACTGGGGTACATGTCACTGCTCCATCGAAGAAGTCATGAAACGGGCCCAGGCCCGGTATTGCCCACGCATCTGCCACTCATTGGTGCCATTGGTCACGGCGGTTTCCTGCTGCAATTCCGCCGGATCAAACAGGCGCGCCACGTTGACCCACTCGCGCCCGCGCGAATGCAGGGCCTGCTGGGCGCGCTCGTACATTTCCAGATCGTCGTGCCCCACCACCGAAGTCGGCGCATTGATCAGGCGGTTGTACATCAGCGTGCGCTCCAGCAGCAGATCGGGCGCGCCCACCAGGCGGAACGTCCAGGACTCCACCAGCGTCTTGTTCGCAGCGATGGGTTTGAACAGGCGCAGGGTCTGGATTGGCCCCTTGACCATGATGTTGGGGAAGTACACGGTGTTGTGCCGCACGTCGCCCAGGATTTGCTTGGCGCGCTCCTGGCCATACGCGGCCACCATTTGCTCATAGTAGCCAGGCACGGGGGAATAGTCGGCATGGATGGAGTCGGCCACGCCCGTGTGGCCGTGGCCATTGCGCCAGACGCGAATGCCCATGTTTTCGAAAAACTCATAGGGGCTGACAAACGGCGCAAACAGCTCCACCGCCATCGGCTTGGGCGTGCCCGGCGGGGCGTTTTCCCACACCTTGACGGCCGTGCCTGCGGAGGACTCGTGCGCCACCATGGGGTGGCAGGTGTCGGTCTGGTTGTCCACCAGCATCTTCCAGTTGCAGTCGTGCATGTAGCGGATCACGCCGCCGGCAACTTCCAGCTTGCCCTCGGGCGAGCGATCCACCATGTTGTCCAGCGTGCTGAGCGATTCGCCGAAAAACTCCGCAAAGCCAATGCCCTCGGGGTTGAGGCGGGCGAAGACGAAGTCGCGGTACACCTGCACCGCGCCCACGCTGGCCATGCCGCCCTTGGCCTCGCAGGTGTCAAAACCCGTGTTGTCATAGCCTTTTTTCAACGGAATGGACAGCAGGCTGCCATCGGTTTTGAACGTCCAGGCGTGGTAGGGGCAGCGGAAAAACTTGCCGGTGCTGCCATAGGTTTCCCCCGTAATCCGCACTCCCTTGTGCGGGCAGCGGTTGTGCAGCACCCGGATGCTTTGGTCGCTGTGGCGCACCATGACAACGGGCTGATCGCCAATGGTGGTGGCATAAAAATCACCCGGCTTGGGCACCTGGCTGGCATGCCCGACGTAGATCCACACATTGGCAAACAGGTGCTTCATCTCCAGCGCAAAAAGCTCCTCGTCGATGAACAAGTCGCGATGGACTTCCAGATCGCGCACCAGGGCTTGAATGGCTTTGGGCTGCGCATAGCGGCTCATGGCTGTCTCCTATGGATGACGGAAAGGAAGTGGCGAGCTGGCGACCCATGCCAGGCCGCTGGCGCGCCCTGCACTGCCGGGCGGGCAGCTACATGTCCAGCACCAGCCTGCCTCCTTTGGCGCGGGAGATGCAGATCTGGATGACCTTGCCCGAGTCCTTCTCGGCCTGCGAGAGCACGTAATCGCGGTGGTCGATTTCGCCTTCGAGCACGTCCACCGCACACACGCCGCATTCCCCGCGCTGGCAATCGAACATGGGGTCATGGCCGTTGGCCAGCAGGCAATCGAGGATGGTCTGGCCGGCCTGCACGGTCAGCGTCTGGCCGCTTTGGGCCAGCACGATTTCAAACGCGCCATCGCCAGCTTCGGCAGCAGGCGCGGCAAACAGCTCGAAATGGACGCGCTCGCGCGCCATGCCCTGCGCCTGGGCAGCGGCCAGCACGGCATCGAGCATCACTTGCGGGCCGCAGACGTAGAGGTGCTCGCCCGCTGTGCAACTGGCCACCAGCGCCTGCGCATCCAGCGCCGCGCCGCGCTCGTCATCGACATGCACCTCCAGCGCATCGCCCAGCAGAGCTTGCAGCTCCTCCAGAAACGCCATGTGACTGCGCTGGCGGCCCGCATACACCATGCGCACGGGCTGGCCCCGCGCCTGCCGCGCTGCGGCCATGCTCGCCAGCGGGGTCACGCCAATGCCGCCTGCCGCCAGCACCGCGCCAGGCGCCCCGTCGTGCATCGGAAAGTCATTGCGCGGCGGCAGCACCGCCACCGCGCTGCCTTCCTGCAAGCCCTCATGCATGAAGCGCGAGCCGCCGCGGCCCGCCTCCTCCAGCCGGACGGCAATGGTGTAGCTGACAGGCGCTTGCTGGGCCTGCTCCTGCCCAGAAAGCTCAATCAGCGAATAGTGGCGCCAGTCCTCCCGCCCATCGGCCAAGCGCACGCGCACCTGAATATGGGCGCCAGGCGTATAGCCAGGCAAGGCGCTGCCGTCTTCGGCCTGCAAGCACAACTGGCGAATCAGCGGGCTGAGCTGGCGCGTGTGCGCCACCCGCAGCATGAGTGGGGTGACATCAGACATGGTGAGTCTCCTCTGTCGCTGGTTGGACGGTGGCGATGCCGCTGGCGGCCAGCGCCTCGCGCAGCTTGTGGCCGTGCTCGTCGGCCAGGGCGTCTTTGCGCCAGCTCTGCAGCAGGGCGGGCGTGAGGCTGCCCTGGGCCTGCGCAGCATCAATGGCTTGCATCAGCGTGCGGTAATTGCGCTGGCCCCGCTCGTGCGTGTCGCTATAGCCTTTGACGAGGTTTTGGCAACGGGCGATTTCCAGGGCCAGCTCCGGTTGCGCGCAGGCGGCGGCTGCGATGCGGGCCAGCCAGTCTTCGATCATGGCGTTTTCGCGCTCGTAGCGCGTGGTGCGCTGGCGCCAGCGCGCCGCCCAGGCCACGGCGCGCAGCAGCAGATAACCGCGCAGCGAGTTGGTGTGCACCACCCGCCCTTTGCGCGTAAGGCGCTCGACGATGCGCCGGGGCAGGCCCGATTGCATCAGCCAGCGGCCAGCCGGGGCGGGCAGGGTTTCGCACACTTCTTGCAAGCGCGGGTGCATGAATTCGTGGATGTGCAGCATCTGCTCGCCCGCCTGCGACTCGGCGCGCACGCGCTCGAAACGGCTGGCGCGGGTTTTCAGATCGGCCACGCGCGGCGTGTCTTCGTAGGACATCCACAGGGCCAGATGGCGCGCGGTTTCGTGCAGCACTTCGCTCCCATCTGGGCCGGTTTGCGCCTGCAAGGCGTGCAGCCGCTCAAGGTACAGGCTGGCATAGGCTGGATCCTGGTAGTCCACCAGGCGGCGCAGGCCTTGATAAAGCCGCGCATGGAGCATGGGGGGAAAGTCGCGCTGCACGCGTTCAATGAGCGTGCGCAGCGCGGGCTCATTGCTGCTCGGCGGCGTGGGCTCGGCGGCCTCGGCGACCGCTGGCTGCGCACTGCCATCCCCTTGCTCTGCCGCGCCCTGCGCCTTGGCATAGGCCGCGCCGAAGGCCTTGAGGCTGGCCTTGACGCCAATGCCGCCGCGCTCGATGGTGGCCTCGA
>JAUMYI010000350.1 GCA_030528705.1 Comamonadaceae bacterium
TCAAGGCGCCCAAGCGCGTGGTCTTTGCCGACAGCCTGCCCAAGAACCCCAGCGGTAAGCTGCTCAAGCGCCAGCTGCGCCAGACAGTCAAAGCCGATTGAGCGCGGCCGCCGCCTGGTGAAAATGCCGCAGCGGCGCTGCGGCTGCTACATGTCCCCGCGATGAAGCTCGCCCTGCTTTCCGACATTCACGGCAATTTGCCGGCGCTGCAAGCCGTGCTGGCCAGCTTGCGCGCGCAAGGCATTACGCAGGTGGTGAATCTGGGCGACAGCCTCTCCGGCCCGCTGTGGCCGCTGGAGACGGCGCAATGCCTCATGCAGCAAGGCTGGCCCACGCTGGCGGGTAATCACGAGCGGCAATTGCTCAGCCTGCCGCCCGGGCGCATGGGTGCGTCGGACGCTTACGCACACGCCCGGCTCAGCCCGGCCGTGTTCGACTGGCTGCGCCAACTGCCCGCCACCTTGCGCCCCGCGCCCGATGTCTTGCTGTGCCACGGCACGCCTGGCAGCGACCGGCATTACTTCTTGCACAGCATGGTGGCGGGCCGCATGCGTCTGGCCACGGCGCAAGAGATCGACGAACGGCTGGGCGGCGAACGCGCGTGGCTCGTGGCCTGCGGCCACACCCATTTGCCCGGCGTGCTGCAAACGGCCCGCGGCCAGACCCTCGTCAACCCCGGCAGCGTGGGCCTGCCCGCCTATGACGATGACCGGCCCGAGCCGCATGTGGTCGAAAACGGCTCGCCCCATGCCCGCTATGCCGTGGCAGAGCGCCTGCCTGCCGCATCGGGCAGCGCCTGGGCGGTGACCTTGCATGCCGTGCCTTACGACCACGAAGCCGCCGCCCGCCAGGCCGAACGCAACGCCCGCCCGGACTGGGCCCATGCGCTGCGCACCGGGCGCATGCCGGCGGGCGCGTAGGCTGCCAGCGGCAAGGCCGATCCGGCCAGACGTGCGCTGCGCCCACTGCGCGCACCGGCTTCTCGGCTTTTGGCAGGCAGCGCATGGCCTGGCTGTTGGGGATGCTGATTGGGCGCGAGCCGCCGGCCTGCGCTTCCCAGCGCGGCTTGGTTTTCGGCAGTGCCGCGCTGCAAAGCCCCGCCATAGCTGGGGCTATGGCTACGTTTTGCGCCTTGCGGCCCATCCCAAACCCCTTCTTGCCCACTCGCACCGAGATGTTGAGCAGGTTCTCAGCGCTGGCGGCGCTGGCGATCGCGGCCGAGCTGGTCGCCGACCACGCCGCCTATGGCTGCGCCGCCTACGGTGCCCAGCACACCGCCATTGCTGATGGCTGCGCCGGCCACGCCGCCAATGGCCGCGCCGCCTACGGCGCTGCGTTCGCGCGAGCTCATGTTGTCCCAGGTCGCACAGGCCGACAGGCCAAAGGCCAGGCTGGTGACGGCGATGACTTGGATGGCTTTTTCCTTGGGTTTGACCCGTCCTACCAAAGGTTGACACCTTTCACCGCACAGAAAGGAAATGTCAATGCAAACAAGGGTCAAACGCACGCAGCGCGATTACACGCTGGCTTTTAAATTGAGCGTGGTCGAGCAAGTAGAAAAAGGCGAGCTGA
>JAUMYI010000351.1 GCA_030528705.1 Comamonadaceae bacterium
CGCCACAGCCGCTCCAGCGCCCAGCGCCCGCCGCCCTGGGTGAGCACGGCAAACAGCATCAGGCCCAGCATCAGCGGCACCTTGAAGCCCTGGCCCTCGTCGGTGTCGATCTGGTTCCAGCCGGCCCAGCCCAGATCGAAGTGCACGGTGTAGACGGCCACCCAGGTGATGTAGAGCAGGCCCAGCGCGGCCAGGCGGCTGCCCAGGCCCAGCACCAGGGCGGCGCCCAGCAGCAGTTCGCCCCAGCCGGCGGCCAGCCAGTTGAAGTCGGCACTGAGCAGGCTGTTGGGGAAAGGGAAGTCCAGCCCGGCAAACCATTCGGGCGCGCCGCCGCTGCCTTGCAGCTTGGTCAGGCCGGCGCGGATGAATTCCTGCCCGGCCCACAGGCGCAGGCCCAGCAGGCCCGCGTCTTGCAGCAGGCGGCGCAGGCCGCCGAGCATGGCGCCGCCGCGGCCTGCCGGGCAGGCGGGCGCCTCACTGGCTGGCGCGGGCGAGAAAGTCGTTGAATGCATCGTTGAGGTCTTCATAGAAATTCGATTGCCAGCGCGAGTCGCGCACGAAGGCTTCGATCAGGGTGCGCCAGCTTTCTTCGCCCAGCTGCGCGCGCAGCGCGGGGTGGTGGGCTTCGATCATCTGGCTGGCGCCCAGGTAGACGAGGTAGCGGTACACGCGCAGGCCGGCTTCGGTGTAGCCGGGCGGCACGGCGTTGGTGCGGCCGCGCACGTAGTCGTAGAAGGCGGCGGTGCTGGCTTCGGTCTGAGCGTCGGTGGGCGCTTGCGGGGCCAGCGCCTGGGGCGGCAGCGGCAGGCTGGCGGCGGCGGCGTTCATGCCAGCTCCCTGGCGCGGCGGCGGGCGGGGGCGCTGCGGGCCACGCCCGCGGCAGGAGCAGCAGAAGCGGCAGGCTCGGCAGGGGCAGGTGCCACGGGGGCCGCCGGCAGCGGCTGGCGCAGGCTGGCCAGCTCGCGCTTGAGCGTGGCGGCGTCGGGGATGTCGTTGTCCCACTCCAGCAGGATGGGCAGGCCGTGGGCGGCGTGCAGCGCGCGCGCCTTGCGCGCGGTGTGCGGCTCCACGGGCTGGCTGTGCGTGTCCACGTGCATGCCAAAGCGTTCGTCGAACTCGTGGCCGGCCACGTGCATGTAGCTCACGCGCGAGAGGTCCACCTGCGCCACGTAGGCGTCCAGGTCGGGGCCGCCGTGGTTCTTGCGGTTGACGTCGATGTTGTTCAGGTCGAGCAGGATGCGGCAGTCGGCGCGGCGCACCACTTCCATCAGGAATTCAGGCTCGCTCATCTCGCCCACGTTGGTGTACCAGCTGCTGTTTTCGATGGCCATGCGCTGGCCCAGCAGGTCTTGCACGCGGCTGATGCGCTCGGCCACGCGGCGCGCCTCGCCCAGCGTGAAGGGGATGGGAAAGAGGTCGTAGAGCTGGTGCGCGTCGCCGCTGGCGGCCAGGTGGTCCGAATAGCGGTCGGTGCCCAGCTCGGCCAGCAGGTCGCGCACGCCCCGCACGAAGTCGGCGCAAATCTCGGAAGTGCCGCCCAGGTTGAGCGACACGCCAT
>JAUMYI010000038.1:0-10428 GCA_030528705.1 Comamonadaceae bacterium
CCGGGATTCGCTGGGCTTTTTGACTTCGAACAAATACATGTCGTGCACCATGCGGCCATCGGCGCGGATTTGGCCGTTGCTGGCGAAGAAGTCGTTGATGGGCGTGGCTTTCATGCGCTGCATCACGGCCTCGGCCTGGTCCGTGCCGGTGGCCTCGACGGCCTTGAAGTAGTGCATCAGCGAGGAGTACACGCCGGCCTGGCTCATGTTGGGCATGCGCTGGACGCGCTCGAAAAAACGCTGCGACCAGGCGCGCGTGGCATCGTTCATGTCCCAATAAAAGCCCTCGGTGAGCACCAGGCCCTGGGCCTGCTCAAGGCCCAGGGCGTGCACGTCGTTGATGAACAGCAGCAGGCTGGCCATGGTGATGCGGCCATCTTGCGTCAGGCCGAACTCGGCCGCCGACTTGATGGCATTGACGGTGTCGGCCCCAGCATTGGCCAGGCCCACGACGTTGGCGCCGCTGGCCTGCGCTTGCAGCAGGTAGGAGGCAAAGTCGCTGGTGGCCAGCGGGTGCCGCGCCGCGCCCAGCACCTGGCCGCCGCGGGCCTTGACCACCTTGGCGGCCGAGGCCTCCAGGCTGTGGCCAAAGGTGTAGTCCGAGGAGAGAAAAAACCAGCGGCTGTCGCCGCGCCGCGTCAGGGCCTGGGCCGTGGCATTGGCCACGGCGTAGGTGTCGTAGGCGTAGTGCACCGAGGTGGGCGCGCACAGGTCGTTGCTCAGGCGCTCGGAGCCCGGGCCGGAGAACAAGGTGATGCGGTTTTTCTGCCGCGCCACCTCCAGCACGGCAATGGCCGGGGCCGAGCCGGTCACGTCGGCCATCATGTCGAGCCGGTGCTGATCGAACCATTCGCGCGCCTTGTTGGCGGCGATGTCGGCCTTGTTCTGGTGGTCGGCAAACAGCAGCTCGATCTTCTTGCCGCGCACCTGGCCGCCAAAGTCCTCGATGGCCATTTGCGCGGCCACGACGCTGCCGCGGCCGGTGATGTCGGAGAACAGGCCACTCATGTCCGTCAGCAGGCCGATGCGCAGCACGTCGTCGGAAATCTGCGCAGCGGCGTCGCCGCACGCCGCCAAGGCCAGCGCGGCAGCCAGGCCAGCGGCGGCTCGGCGGAGGTGACACAAACGTTTCATTGGCAATGGCATGGCGCTCTCCTCCGTGCTGATGGCAATCAACGAACAGGCCCACTGCTGCGGCCTGGCTGGCGCACGGCCTACCGCCTGCGCTCCAGGAGCATGCCAGAGCCGCGCCTTGCGCGCTGCCCACATGCGACACGGCCTGGCCTGCACAAGGCAGGCCAGGCCGTGTCGCAGCGCAGGCTCAACGCCTGCTCAACGTCGCTTACTTCACGACGCGCAGCGAGTGCACGTCGATTTCCGGCGCCCGCATGGCATCTTTCTCGACTTCGCCACTGATTTCCACAACGGTGCTGGCATCGAAGGGCGCGGCCGGCAGCAGGTGCTGGTCGATTTCCACCAAGATCTCGGCCTTGCCGTCGGAAAAGATGTACTCGTCGCCCTTGACCTGGCGCACGATCTTGCCGCGCAGCGTGACGTGCTGGTCGTCCACGGGTTTGTTCAAGATGGCCTGCACGCTGGTGGCAGCGGGCTGAGCGCCGGGGCCGGCGTATTGGGCCAGGGCCGGGCTGGCCAGCACGGCGGCGCTCAGCATCAGGGCACAAGCGGCTTTTTTCATGAGATGGTTCCCTTTCGTTCAAGCTTGGATGGAGTTCAGCCCAGTGGCAGCAGTGGCAGCATTGGCCACAGGCTTGGCCCCCAGCATAGCCAGCGCGGCTTAAACACGGGATGAATCAGCCGGCCGCGGGCCGCCGCTGGCGCAACACGGCCGCTGCCTGCGCAGCCTGTTCAAGGCTGGCGCGGCCTGACCAGGGCAGCGGCCTGCTTGGCGCGCTGGCGGGCCGTGTCCAGATCGTCGTGCCAGGCCAGGGCCACGCCCATGCGGCGCTTGGCAAAGCCCTCGGGCTTGCCAAACAGGCGCAGGCTGGTTTGCGGCACCGCCAGGGCCTGGGCCACGCCGTCGAAGACCAGGCCAGCGGCGTCCACGCCGCCGTAGATCACGGCGCTGGCGCCGGGCGATTGCAGCGCCGTGTCCACCGGCAGGCCGAGGATCGCGCGCGCGTGCAGCTCGAACTCGCTTTGGCGCTGCGTGGCCATGGTGACCATGCCGGTGTCGTGCGGCCTGGGGCTGACCTCGCTGAACCAGACCTGCTCGCCCTTGACGAACAGCTCAACGCCAAACAGGCCCAGCCCGCCCAACTCGTCGGTGATGGTTTTGGCGATGTGCCGCGCCCGCTGGCGGGCGGCGGCCTGCATGGGCTGCGGCTGCCAGCTCTCGACGTAGTCGCCGTTGCGCTGGATGTGGCCAATGGGTTCGCAAAAGTGCGTCTGCACCTGGCCGTCGCTGCCTTGCGCGCGCACGGTTAGCTGGGTGATTTCGTAGTCGAAGTCGATGAAGCCCTCGACGATGACGCGGCCGTGGCCCACGCGCGCGCCGGTCATGGCGCAGTCCCAGGCGGCGGCCACGTCCTGCGGGCCGTCGATCTTGCTCTGGCCCTTGCCGGAGCTGCTCATGACGGGCTTGACGATGCAGGGGTAGCCGATGGGCGGCTGGCCGTCCGCGCCGTCGATGGCGGCCTGCAGGGCCGGCAGCGAATCGCAGAAGCGGTAGGCGCTGGTGGGCAGGCCCAGGGTTTCGGCGGCCAGGCGGCGGATGCCTTCGCGGTCCATGGTCAGGCGCGCGGCGCGCGCCGTGGGGATGACGCGCACCAGGCCTTGGGCCTCCAGGCGTTCGAGCTCGGCGGTGGCGATGGCCTCGATCTCGGGCACGACCAACTGGGGCTTTTGCGCCTCGATCAGCGCGCGCAGCGCGGCCGCGTCGCTCATGGCGATGGTGTGCGCGTGGTGCGCCACCTGCTGCGCGGGCGCGCCGTCGTAGCGATCCACGGCGATGGTTTCGACGCCCAGGCGCTGCAGTTCGATGACGACTTCCTTGCCCAGCTCGCCGCTGCCCAGCAGCATGACGCGGGTGGCATGCGGGGTGTTGGGGGTGCCCAGTGTGTCCATGGCGGGGTGTCCTTGTCGTGAGGCGGCGCGCCCGGCCTGTGTGCAGCGGCCGGGCGCGCTGGGGGTGTGATGGGGATAGAGGCTCTTAGCTGCGCGGCACAGCAGCAGTGGCCGGTGAGGTGGTGGGCGCAGCGGCTGCCTCGGCAGCCTCCAGCTTCAGGCCCTTGGGCAGCGGAAAGCGCATGGTCTCCTGCACGCCGTCCATCTTGCGCACGGCGATGATGCCCAACTGGCGCAGGCGCTCGATCACGCCCTGCACCAGCAGCTCGGGCGCGGAGGCCCCAGCCGTCAGGCCCACGGTGCGCTTGCCCTGCAGCCATTCGGGGCGGATTTCGCTGGCGTCATCGACCATGTAGCCGGGCGTGCCGAGCTTTTCGGCCAGATCGCGCAGGCGATTGCTGTTGGAGCTGCTGGGGCTGCCCACGACGATGAGCACGTCCACTTGGCGGCTGAGCTGCTTGACCGCGTCCTGGCGGTTTTGCGTGGCGTAGCAGATGTCTTGCTGCTTGGGCTGGCGGATCTGCGGAAAGCGCGCCTTGACGGCGGCAGTGATCTCGGCGGCGTCGTCCACCGACAGCGTGGTCTGCGTCACCACGGCCAGGCGCTCGGTCTGCGCCGGCTGCACGCGCGCCACGTCGGCCACGTCCTCAACCAGGTGGATGCCCTCGCTGAGCTGGCCCATGGTGCCCTCGACCTCGGGGTGGCCCTTGTGGCCGATCATGATGAATTCGTAGCCTTCCCGGGCCAGCTTGGCGACCTCCACGTGCACCTTGGTCACCAGCGGGCAGGTGGCGTCAAAGACCTGAAAGCCCCTCTCGCGCGCCTCGTTCTGCACGGCCTTGCTCACGCCATGGGCGCTGAACACCAGCGTCGCGCCCGGCGGCACCTCGGCCAAGTCCTCGATGAAGATCGCGCCCTTCTCGCGCAGCGTATTGACCACGTGCGTGTTGTGCACGATCTCGTGGCGCACGTAGATGGGCGCGCCAAACTTTTGCAAGGCCCGCTCGACGATGTCGATGGCGCGGTCCACGCCGGCGCAAAAGCCGCGCGGCTCGGCCAGCACGATGCTGCGCTGCTGGCCCATGTCACAGCACCCCGATCAAGAGCACCTCGAAGGTCACGGGCTGGCCGGCCAGGGGGTGGTTGAAGTCAAACAGCACCGCGCCGTCCTCGCGCACCTGCAGCACCGTGCCGGCATAGCTGCCCATGCCGCTGGGGGTGGGAAACTGCACCACGTCGCCCAGGCCATAGTCCTCGTCCGGCTCGCCCAGCTCTTCGAGCAGCTTGCGCGCCACCCATTGCTGCATCTGCGGGTTCTTGTCGCCAAAGGCCTCGCCGGCGGGCAGCTCGTAGGTGGCGCGCTCGCCCTCCTGCATGCCCAGCAGGCGCGTCTCCAGCGCCGGCGACAGCTCGCCCGCGCCCAGGGTCAGCGTCGAGGGCTGGCCCTCGAAGGTGTTGATGATGTCGCCCTGCGGCCCGGCCAAGCGGTAGTGCAGGGTCAGAAAGGCGCCGGGCCGCACCTGGGGCGCGCCTGCATTGGAAGAAGGGGTAGGAGCCGGCATGGCTGGCAATCGTCAATGGGCTTTGAATACACTCGGGGCGATTCTATTGCCCGAGCCATGCCCATGTCCTTCAAAGATGTACCGCCCGAGGCCCGCCCGCGCGAGAAGCTGCTGGCGCGGGGCGCGGCCGCGCTCTCAGACACCGAGCTGCTGGCCATCGTGCTGCGCACCGGCACGGCCGGGCGCGGCGTGCTGGCGCTGGCTGGCGATCTGCTGCAACTGCCGCAGGCCGCGGGCGTGGGTGGCCTGGCCGGCCTGCTGCAGGCGCAGCGCAAAGACCTGCAACGCATCAAGGGCCTGGGCCCGGCCAAGCAGGCCGAGTTGCTGGCCATCATGGAGCTGGCGCGGCGCGCGCTGGCCCAGCAGCTGGCGCTGGGCGATGCGCTGCAATCGCCCGCGGCCGTGCGCCAGTACCTGCAGGCGCAACTGGCGCACCGGCCCCAGGAAGTCTTTGCCGCGCTGTTTCTCGACAGCCAGCTGCGGCTGATTGCTTTTGAGGAGCTGTCCCACGGCACGCTGAGCGCCGCCAGCGTGTTCCCGCGCGAGATCGCGCGGCGCGCGCTGCTGTGCAATGCGCACAGCCTGATCCTGGCGCACAACCACCCCAGCGGCACGCCCACACCGTCGCCGGCCGACATCGACAGCACGCGGCGCGTGCGCGAGGCGCTGGCGCTGCTGGAGGTGCAGCTGCTGGACCACATCATCGTCGCGCAGGGCCAGAGCCTGTCGCTGGCCGAGCAGGGGCTGCTGTGAGCGCCAAAGGCAACAAGCCCGGCGCGGCGCTGAGCCTGCATGCGCTCTCGGATCTGCGCCAGGTCTCGGCCCTGCTGCGCCTGCAGCGCGAGGCCGCGCAGCAGCAAGCCTTGCGCGAGCAACAGCGCCGCGAGGCCGCCGAGCGCGAGCGCAACCTGTTTCGCCACAGCGTAGGCGCGGTGCAGCCGCTCAAGCACGCGCCGCGCGTGCACCAGGCGCCACCGCCTGCGCCGCCCCTGCCGCTGCAATTGCAGCGCGACGAGCAGCGCGCGCTGCTCGAATCGCTCAGCGACGAGTTCGACGTCGCCTCGCTGCTGGACACCGACGAGGCGCTGAGCTACCGCCAGCCCGGCGTGGCGCCCGAGGTGGCGCGCAAGCTGCGCCTGGGGCACTGGAGCATCCAGGCCACGCTGGATTTGCACGGCCTGCGCCTGGACGAGGCGCGCGAGGCGCTGGGCCGGTTCATCGGCCAGGCGCACCGCCAAGGGCTGCGCTGCGTGCGCGTGGTGCATGGCAAGGGCCACGGCTCACCCGGGCGCATCCCGGTGCTCAAGGGCCGGGTGCAACGCTGGCTGGTGCAGAAAAGCGAGGTCATGGCCTTCGTGCAGGCCCGCGCCAGCGAAGGCGGCGCCGGCGCCGTGGTGGTGCTGCTCGACCGCGCGCGGCGCAGCCCCTCTTGATGCAAGCAACCCAGGGTTTTCCCCAGGCCCCAAAACCCGAATAAGGCCCGGACAAGGCCCGCTGATCGGGCACCATTCGCGCCTGTCCACACCACCGACCACACCACTGACGCAAGGAGATTGTCATGCGCCGCTTCGCACCGATTCGCCTGGCCACGGCCGCCGTGCTGGCCAGCGCCGCGCTGGGCCTGAGCGCCCAGGCCGGCACCGTCACCGTCATCACTTCCTTTCCCAAGGAGCTGACCGGGGCCTACAAGGCCGCGTTCGAGAAGGCCCACCCGGACATCAAGCTGGAGATCCTCAACAAAAACACCGTAGCCGGCATCGCCTACGTGCGCGAGTCGGCCGCGGGCAAGCGCCCTGAGGTGTTCTGGGCCAGCGCGCCCGATGCCTTCGAGGTGCTGGCGCAGGGCCAGCTGCTGGAGCAGATCGAGGGCATCGCCAACCCCGACGTTCCGGCCAGTATCGGCAGCTTCCCGGTCAACGACCCCAAGGGCCTGTTCCTCGGCCAGGCGCTGGCTGGCTACGGCATCATGTACAACCAGCGCGTGCTCAAGGCCAAGAAGCTCGATGCGCCCAAGACCTGGGCCGACTTGCTGGGGCCGCAATGGTTCGGCCTGGTGGGGCTGACCTCGCCCTCGCGCTCGGGCACCACGCACCTGACGGTGGAGACCATCCTACAGGGCCAGGGCTGGCAGCAGGGCTGGAACACCATGCTGCGCATGAGCGGCAATGCCGCCGCGCTGACCGACCGCTCCTTCGGCGTGCCCGATGGCATCAACAACGGCCAGTTCGCCGCCGGGCCGGTGATCGACTTCTTTGGCCTGTCGAGCAAGTATTCCAAGTTCCCGGTGGAGTTCGTCTACCCCGAGGAAACGGCCATCGTGCCGGCCAACATCGGCCTGATCGCCGGCGCGGCCAACGCCGAGGAAGGCAAGAAGTTCATCGCCTACGCGCTGAGCCAGGAAGGCCAGCAGCTGCTGCTCAAGCCAGAGATCTCGCGCCTGCCGGTGCTGCCCTACGGCAAGCTCTCGGGCCTGCCCGAGGGCTACCCCGACCCGCAGCAGATTGCCGCGCGCAGCAAGGTGCAGTTCGACGTCAACCTCTCCAAGAGCCGCTACTTCATCGTGCAGTCGCTCTTTGACCAGACCATCACCTTCCGCCTGGACGATTTGCGCAGCGCCGCCAAGGCCATCCACGAGGCCGAGGCCAGGCTACACAAAGCGCCCAGCGAGCAGGGCCAGAAACTGCTCGACGAGGCCAAGCGGCTGGCCTTCTCGCCCGTCATCAGCGCCGAGCAGGCCGCCGACAAGGAGCTGCAGGCACTGTTTGCCGCCGACAAGAAGGACGCGCAGGTCAACCAGCAGCTGTCCAAACTGCAGGGCGAGTGGAACAGCCAGGCCAAGGCCAACTACGAAAAAGCCATCGAGCTGGCCAAGCAGGCTGGCCGCTGAGCGGCACATCGCGGGCCATGCCTGGCGCTGGCTGCTGCCCAGGCATGGCCGCATGAACCCACTGCGCGCAGTCCTTTCACTTCCCTTTTCCTATGTCTTCTACCGCATCGGCCCCGTGGCCCAAGGGGGTGGCGCTGGCGGCATTGCTGGTGCTGGCCTTTCTGGGTCTGTTCCTGGTGGTGCCCGTGGGCACGGTGTTCTACACCGCGTTCGTCGATGGCAATGGCGCGCCCACGCTGGGGCACTTCGGCGCCTTCATGCAGCAGCCGCTGCTCAAGGAATCTTTTTTCAACAGCCTGTACGTGGCGCTGGCGGCCACGCTGGTGGCCTCGCTGATTGCCGTGCCGCTGGCCTATCTGACGGTGCGCTTTCGCTTCCGCGGCGCGCTGGCCATCCAGACGCTGGGCGTGCTGCCGCTGATCATGCCGCCCTTTGTGGGTGCGGTGGCCATGCAGCTGATCTTCGGGCGCGCGGGCTCGCTGAACCTGCTGCTCGATGAGCATTTGGGCTTCACTGTTCCCGTGATGGAGGGGCTGACGGGCATCATCTTCGTGGAGTCGCTGCACTACTTTCCCTTCATCCTGATGAACCTGACCATGGCGCTGCGCAACATCGACGGCGCCATGGAAGAAGCTGCCGTGAACCTGGGCGCCAAGGGCTGGCGCCTGTTCTGGCGCGTGATCTTCCCGCTGGGCCTGCCGGGCTACATCGCCGGGGCTTCGCTGGTGTTCGTGAAGGTGTTCGACGATCTGGGCACGCCGCTGGTCATGGGCGTGACCAACATGCTCGCGCCGCAGGCCTATTTGCGCATTACCCAGGTGGGGCTGGACGACCCGCTGGGCTACGTCATCAGCGTCATCATGATTGCCTTTTCCATTCTGGCGCTGTGGCTCTCGGCGCGGGTGATGAAGGGGCGCGATTACTCCACGCTGCAAAAAGGCGGCAGCGCCATCGAGCAGCGCCGCCTCACGCGCGGGCAAAGCGCGCTGGCCTACGCCTGGATTGCGCTGGTGCTGCTGCTGGTGCTCTCGCCGCACATCGGCGTGCTGCTGCTGTCGCTGGCCACCGTGTGGAGCTATGCGCCGCTGCCCGATGGCTACACGCTGGCGCACTACGCGGCGGTGTTCAGCGAATCCAAGGGCATGATCGGCAACACCTTGCTCTACTGCGGCCTGGCTGCCGGGCTGGACGTGGTGCTGGGCACGGCCATCGCCTACATCATGCTGCGCAGCAAGCTGCCGGCGCGCCAGTGGCTGGACTGGATTGCCTCGGCCGCGCTGGCCGTGCCCGGCATCGTGCTGGCCATTGGCTACATGCGCACCTTCCGCAACGTGGAGATTCCCTTCACCGAGGTGGGCCTGACCAGCACCTGGCTGCTGATCATGATCGCCTACGCCGTGCGCCGCCTGCCTTATGCGCTGCGCTCCTGCGTGGCGGCGCTGCAGCAGGTGCACATCTCGCTGGAGGAAGCCGCCGCCAGCGTGGGCGCCAGCCGCATGCGCACCGTGCAGCGCGTGGTGGTGCCGCTGATGGCCGGGGGCATTTTGGCCGGCTTCGTCACCAGCTTCATCACCGCCGCGGTGGAGCTCTCGGCCACCATCATGCTGGTCACCAAGGACAGCGACGCGCCCATGAGCTACGGCATCTACCTGTACATGCAAAGCGCCTCGGGCCGCGGCCCGGGCGCGGCCCTTGGCGTGCTGGCCGTACTGGCCGTGGCCGTGGGCACGTATGCATCGCACCTCATCGTCGAGCGGGCCTCCTCGCGCTTTCGGCCCGCGCAAAACCAAGAGAGCTGAGCCATGAAAAAAGTCAGCGTCGAATGCCGCAACATCCGCCTGGCCTACGGCAAGACCGAAGTGCTCAAGGACATCAACCTGCACATCGAGGCCGGGGAATTCTTCGCCCTGCTCGGGCCATCGGGCTCGGGCAAATCCACCCTGCTGCGGCTGATTGCCGGCTTCAACCAGCACCAAAGCGGCCAACTGCTGGTCGATGGGCAGGACATCAGCCGCGTGCCGCCGCACAAGCGCAACATCGGCATGGTGTTTCAGAGCTACGCGCTGTGGCCGCACATGACGGTGTGGGACAACGTGGCCTTTGGCCTGGTCGAGCGCCGCGCCAGCCGCGAGGACATCCGCCGCAAAGTCGGCGCCGCGCTGGACACCGTGGGCCTGCAGCACCTGGCCAAGCGCCGGCCCAATGAGCTCTCCGGCGGGCAGCAGCAGCGCGTGGCGCTGGCGCGCACCATCGTCATCGAGCCGCAGGTGCTGCTACTGGACGAGCCGCTGTCCAACCTCGACAAGAACCTGCGCGTGCAAATGCGCCAGGAGCTGCTGGCGCTGCAGCGGCGCCTGGGCATCACCACCATCTTCGTCACCCACGACCAGGAAGAGGCCATGACCACCGCCGACCGCATGGCCGTCATGGACCAGGGCGTGGTGCAGCAAGTGGGCAGCCCGGCCGCGCTGTACGACTACCCCGTCAACCGCTTCGTGGCCGACTTCGTCGGCACCATGAACGTGCTGCCCGGCCAGGTGCGCCAGCGCAGCGCAGGGCGCGTCGTGCTGGGCATCGACGGCCTGGGCGAGCTGAGCCTGCCGGCCAGCGCCGAGACCACCAGCGGCCAGGACGCGCTGGTGCTGAGCTTTCGCCCGCACACCGTGCGCATCCAGGCCGAGGGCAGCGAAGGCGATGCCAGCTGCATCTGGATTGCCGGCGTGGTCGAGCGCAGCGAGTTCCTGGGCGAATTCACCCGCTACGAGGTGCGCGTGGGCGAGCAGCTCACCGTCACGGCCGATCAATCACACCGCGCCGGCGCCAGCCCCTTCGCCCCCGGCGCGGCCGTGCGCATGGGGCTGGAGCCTTCGCAAATCCGGCTGCTGCCGGTGTAAG
>JAUMYI010000038.1:10528-11685 GCA_030528705.1 Comamonadaceae bacterium
CATCACAGCAGCACCAGATTGTCGCGGTGCACCATCTCGGGCTCGGCCACGTAGCCCAGCAGGGCCTCGATGGCCTCGGAGGGCTGGCGGCAGAGCTTGCGCGCCTCCTGGTCGCTGTAGTTGGCCAGGCCGCGCGCCACCTGCTGGCCTTGCTCGTCCTCGATGGCGATGACCTCGCCGCGCGTGAACTGGCCCTTGACCTGCACCATGCCCACCGGCAGCAGGCTTTTGCCCTCGTGGCGCAGCTTGCGCGCCGCGCCCGCGTCGATGACCACGCTGCCATGCCATTGCAGGTGGTCGGCAATCCATTGCTTGCGCGCTTGCAGCTTGTGCATGGGCGCATGCAGCAGCGAGCCAATGCCGTGCTCGCCGGCCATCAGGCGCGGCAGGATGTCGGGCTCGCGGCCCCAGGCGATGATGGTCGAGGCGCCCGAGCGCGCGGCGCGCTTGGCCGCCAGGATTTTGGTGAGCATGCCGCCGGTGCCGATGGCGCTGCCGGCGCCGCCGGCCATGGCCTCCAGCGCCGGGTCGCCGGCCTGGGCCAGCTGCACCTTGGTGGCTTCGGGGTGCTTGCGCGGGTCGGCGGTGTAAAAGCCGTTCTGGTCGGTGAGGATGATGAGCAGGTCGGCCACCACCAAATTGGCCACCAGCGCGCCCAGCGTGTCGTTGTCGCCAAAGCGGATCTCGTCGTTGACCACCGTGTCGTTCTCGTTGATGACCGGCACGATGCCGCGCTTGAGCAGCGTCAGCAGCGTCACGCGCGCGTTCAGGTAACGCTCGCGGTCGGCCATGTCGGCGTGCGTGAGCAGCACCTGCGCGCTGCCCAGCTGGTATTGGCGCAGCATGGTCTCGTACATCTGCACCAAGCCCATCTGGCCCACGGCGGCGGCGGCCTGCAGCTCGTGCAGCTCACGCGGGCGCTGGCGCATGCCCATGCGCTTCATGCCCTCGGCAATGGCGCCGCTGGAGACCATGATGACCTCGCGCCGCTCCTGCCCGGGCCCGCCGTGCACGATGCGGCTGAGCTGGCGCGCCCATTCGCTGATGGCCTGGGCATCCAGGCCCTGGCCCTGATTGGTCACCAGGCTGGAGCCGACCTTGACGACGATGCGCCGGGCGCGGCGCACGCTGTCCCAGGGGGAAGAGGAGGTCTCGGC
>JAUMYI010000038.1:11785-15291 GCA_030528705.1 Comamonadaceae bacterium
GCGAAGTTGCGCCGGGTGGAGCGTTCGTAGCCCGGGTCGTAGTGCTGCGCCAGCAGCGCGCGCACCACGGCCTCGGTCTGGCCGGCGCGCACCTGGGCCTGCCAGGCCTCGACGGTGGCGCGCCCGCGCAGCGCGGTGAGCGTCTGCAGGCGGCGGCAGAAGAACTCCGGGTCCTGCACGAAGAAGGGATAGTCCTCCAGCAGCAGGGCCACGCGCTCGTCTTCGGCCAATTGCACGTGCAGGCAATCGCTGGCGCGCATGGCCTGCGCCAGCGCATCGGGCAGGGTGCAGTTGCCCACCTTCTTGCTCTCGGCCTCCACGTACACGGGCCGCGCGGCATCGAAGCCGCACAGCGCCTGCCAGACGCGCATCTCGAACTGCTTTTGCGAAGGCTGGGGCTGGCCGGGGATCAGCCCCAGCACCGAGGCGCGGTGGCTGGCCAGCGCCTCCAGGTCCAGCACCTGCGCGCCCTGCGTGGCCAAGGCCTGCAGCAGCCGCGTCTTGCCCGAGCCAGTGGGGCCGCACAGCACGCGGTAGCGCAGGCGCGCCGCCTGCTGCGGCAAATCGGCCAGCATGGCCTGGCGAAAGGCCTTGTAGCCGCCCTCGATGCGCTGCACGCGAAAGCCGATCTGCCCCAGCACCAGCGCCAGCGCGCCGCTGCGCTGCCCGCCGCGCCAGCAGTACACCAGCGGCCGCCAGTGCTTGGGCAGGGCCTGCACATGCTGCTCGACGTGGCGCGCGATGTTGGCCGCTGCCAGGCCCGCGCCCAGCTTGCGCGCCTCGAAGGCGCCGACCTGCTTGAACAGCGTGCCCACGCGGGCGCGCTGCCCGTCGTCCAGCGAGGGCCAGTTCACCGCGCCGGGCAGGCGATCGTGGGCAAACTCGCTGGGGCTGCGCGCATCAATGATGGCGCTGAACTCGCCCAGGCGGGCCAGCGCCTGGACGGCGGAAATCTCTTGAACACTCATGGATGGGACACAAAGACCAGACTGGGGGGCGGGCCAGGCCGCGCAGCGGCTGCGGCAAACGGCTACAGTGGCGCCTGCCTGCTGGGCCACGGCCCCGATCCCCAACCGGCAAACAACCAACATGAAGCATACGACGAGCGAGCCGCGCCACCGACCGATCGCAGCCTTCGACCCGGCGCGCCGGCGCACGCTGCGCTGGGCCGCCGCCGCTGGGGCGGCCCCCGTGCTGCTGGCCGCGCTGGCTGCCTGTGGGCGGCGGCGCGCCAAGGCCCAGCCCGTGCCCGCCGGCGCCACCGTGCTGGCGCTGGGCGATTCGCTCACCCAGGGCGTGGGCGCCAGCGCCGAGCAGGCCTTCCCGGCCCTGCTGGCCCAGGCCACCGGCTGGCAAGTCGTCAATGCCGGCGTCTCGGGCGACACCAGCGCCCAGGCGCTGGCCCGCCTGCCCGAGTTGCTGCAGCAGCACCGCCCGCAGCTGGTCATCGTCGGCATTGGCGGCAACGATTTTCTGCGCCGCCAATCCACCAGCCAGACCAAGCAGAACATCACGCGCATCGTCCAGGCCTGCTTGGATGCTGGCGCGCAGGTGCTGCTGGTGGCCATCCCTGGCCTGGGGCTGCTGGCCACGGCCGGCCTGCTCAGCGACCATGCCATGTACGAGGAAATCGCCGACGCGCTGGGCGTGCCGCTGCTGGCCAATGCCTGGGCGCAGGTGCTCTCCGAGCCGCAGCTGCGCTCAGACCAAATCCATGCCAATGCCCAGGGCTACGCCGTGTTCACCGACAAGCTGCTGGCCGGCCTGCGCGCTCAGGGGTTGCTGCTTTGAGCCGGTACTGAAACCACCCGCCATGCACGCCACCATCACCCTAGGCCCCCTGGTCTTGCCAGCGCAATTGCTGCTGCTGGCACTGTGCGTGGCCGCCGGCCTGGGCTGGGCGCGCTGGCGCAGCCGCCGCCACCCGCGTGAGGAGCAGCAGGCCCTCTCGCGCACGCTGCACCAGGCCCTGTGGCTGGGCTTGCTGGCAGCGCGGCTGGGCTTTGTGCTGCAGTACCACCAGGCCTACCTGGCCCACCCCTGGAGCGTGATCGACATCCGCGATGGCGGCTGGTCGCCCTGGGCGGGGCTGATGGCCGCATGGTTCTACGCCATGCTGGCCACGGCCCAGGCGCGCCAGCGCCAGCGTCGGCTCATCGCGCCCTTGGCGGCGGCCAGCCTGCTGTGGCTGGCCGGCCAGGCCGCGCTGCTGTGGCAGGCCCCGGCGCTGCGCAGCCTGCCGGCATTCACCGCCCCATCGCTGCAGGGGCAAATGCAATCGCTGCAATGCCTGCGGGGCCAGCCGGCCGTGGTCAACCTCTGGGCCAGTTGGTGCCCGCACTGCCGCAACGAAATGCCGCTGCTGGCCCAGGCCCAGGCCGAGCACCCGCAGGTGCAGTTCGTTTACGTCAACCAGGGCGAAACCGCCCAGAGCGTCGCCCGCTTTCTGCGCAAGCACCGCCTGCCCATCGCCCCCGTCTGGCTGGACGCCAAGGGCGAGCTGGCGCGCCACTACGGCCAGCCGGGCCTGCCATTGACGCTGTTCTTCGACGCCAGCGGCCAATTGGCCAGCAGCCGCGTCGGCGCCCTCTCCGCCGCCAGCCTGCAGCAGCGCATCCAGGCGCTGCGCCACGACGCCCCGCCCGGCCCGCGCATGGCCGCGCAAGGCAAGGACTGCTGATGCCCCAGGCGATACCGCGCACTGCCGCGCCACGCTTCATCGAACACCGCAGCGAGCGGCTGCAGCTGCTGGTGCGCGGCGCCGAGCATGCGCCGCAGGCGCCGCGCTGCATGGGCGGCGCCGGGCACTGCGTGCAGGCCGGGCTGTACGTCACGCTGCTGGTGCACGGCAGCCTGCAACTGCGCTGCGGCGACTGCGCCAGCGCGCCGCGCGGCGGCGGCATGCAGGTGCTGGCCGTGCGCGAGCCGCTGCCCTGGAGCGCGCAGGGCCCGGCCTGCGCGCTGTGCGCCGTGGGCGTGAGCATGCAGCGCGCCGATCTGCGCGCGCGGGCGCTGGAGGGCTGGTTCGACGGCCTGTTCGCCCCGCACCAGGCGCTGCGCCAGGTGCAGGTGGCGGCCGATCCGCGCAGCCTGGCGCTGGTGCAGGACATTCTGGGCTGCGACCCGCGCCAGCCGCTGGCGCTGATGCGGCTGGAGGCGGCGGCGCAAACCATCTTCCTGCGCGGCATCGCGGCGCTGGAGCAGGCGCGCGCGCCGGCGCCGCGCGAGCGCCTGCTGCACCTGGCCGAGGCGCTGGAGGCCGACCTGGCCCGCGCCTGGACGCTGGCCGAGATGGCGCGCCTGGCGGGCATGAGCGCGCGCAGCCTGAGCGCGGCCTTTCGCCGCGAGCTGGGCGATTCGCCCTTTGGCTGGCTGCGCCAGCGCCGCCTGCTGCGCGGCCGCCAGATGGTGCTGGACGAGGGCGCGCCCATCGCCCTGGCCGCCGAGCGCCTGGGCTTTAGCAGCGCGGCGCACTTCAGCACCGCCTTTCGCGCCCATTTCGGCCA
>JAUMYI010000039.1:0-13379 GCA_030528705.1 Comamonadaceae bacterium
GGCCATTGTCTTGGCCGTGCAGGCCCATGCCGGGCAGTGCGACAGCGATGGCTCGCCCTATGTGCTGCACCCGCTGCGGGTGATGGCGCGGCTGGGCGCTGGCGCCAGTGCCGAGCAGCGCATGGCGGCGGTGTTGCACGACGTGCTGGAGCAGACGCCGCTGACGGAGCAGGATTTGCTGCAACTGGGCTTTGCGCCGCAGGTGGTGCAGGCCGTGCGCGTGCTCACGCGGCCCGAGTGCGAGTCGCGCCTGGCGGCGACGCAGCGCGCCGCAGCCGATCCCATTGCGCGCGCCGTCAAGCGCGCCGACATCCTGGACAACATGGACTGGGCGCGCATCCCCGATCCCCAGCCCGAGGACCATGCCCGCATGGCCGAATACCGCCAGGCGCTGGCCTGGCTGGATGCCTGTGAGCGCGATGCCTGATTTCACTGCCCACTGCCCCCGTTTTTTCCCCGATGCCGCGCCATGCCCCACTCCAGTGATTTGCCCCGCACCGCACACGCTGCCAGTCTGGCCCAGTTGTGGCAATGGGCCGAAGCCGGCTGGCTGCGCCGGCTGGATGCGGCATTCGCGCAATGGGTGCAGCAGCAGCACAGCGCCTGCCATGCCAGCCTGCCCTACGTCGTGGCCCTGCTGTGCGCGCTGGAGGGGCGCGGCCACAGTTGTTTGCAACTCGAAGGCCTGGCCCAGGCCGTGCCGGGCTGGCTGGACTGGTCGGCCCCGGGCGATGAGGCCCAAACCCTGGCGGCCCGCCAGGCGTTGCAGCAGTTGTGCGCGCAGTTGCCCGCCGATGCCGCCCATTGGCTGGCGGTGCTGGACAGCCCCTTGATCGAGCGCGTGCAGGCCGCTGCGCTGGTGCAGGCCGCCGCAGCCGGCGCAGCGGCAGCCGATGCCGCTGCTGGCAGCGCGCCGCCGCTGGTGCTGCACATGCAAGGCCAACGGCCGCTGCGCCTGTATCTGCGCCGCTACCACGACTACGAATGCGGCGTGGCCAGCGCGCTGCTGGCGCGGGCGCGCCCTTGGCCTTGGCCGCTGGCCCATGCGCCTGAGCATGCCGGCGGCGGGCCGGCCGCTGCCGCTGGCCCGGCCCACGCGGCCTGGCAGGCGCAGCTGGCGCAGGTGCTCGGGCGATTGTTTCCGGGCGCTGCGGCTGCGCCGGGGCTGGATTGGCAGCAGATTGCCTGCGCCCTGGCCTTGCGCCAGCGCGTGAGCGTCATCACCGGCGGCCCGGGCACGGGCAAGACCTACACCGCCGCGCGCCTGATGGCTGCGGTGCTGGCCATGGCGCCGCAGCCAGCGGCGCTGCGCATCCGGCTGGCCGCCCCCACGGGCAAAGCCGCTGCGCGGCTGAGCGAATCCCTGCAGGCGGCCTTGCACAGCGTGTTCAGCGATGCGCCGGTCGCTGCGCCGCTGCGCCAGGCGCTGGCGGCCATTCCGGCCGCGCGCACGCTGCACTCGCTGCTGGGCGCGCAGCCAGGCACGCGCCGGCTGCGCCACCATGCGGGCAACCGCCTGGCGCTCGATTGGCTGATCGTTGATGAAGCCTCGATGGTGGACTTGCAAATGATGGCCGCCTTGCTGCAAGCCCTGCCCGAGCAGGCCCATCTGGTGCTGCTGGGCGATAAGGACCAGCTCGACTCGGTGGAAGCCGGGGCCGTGCTGGGCGACCTGTGCCGCGATGCGGCCAGCGGCCGCTACAGCCCGGCCACGGCCGAGCACGTCGCCCGCACCACGGGCCAGGCGCTGCCGCCAGCGTTGCTGGCCGATGCCGCCGCGCCGCCGCTGGCGCAAACCATTGCCATGCTGCGCCAAAGCCGCCGCTTTGGCGGCAGCATTGGCCAGCTGGCGCAGGCCGTGCAGCAAGGCGATGCGCAGGCCATGGCACAGGCCATGGCGGCGTTGCAGGCCCAGCCCCAGGCGCAGCGCAGCGTGCACTGGCAGGAAGAGGCCTCGCTGGCCGATGCCCAGCGCGTGATCTGGCCCGAGCAGGCCGAAGCCGCGCCCGGCTACGCGGCGCTGGCCGGGCTGCTGCGCGCCGCCCCCGTGGGCGATGAGGCTGCACACCAGTGCTGGGTAGCGCAACTCCTGCAGGCGCTGGGCCGTTTTCGCATCCTGTGCGCCACGCGCGCCGGCGCTTGGGGCGTGGATGGCATGAACGCGCTGGTGCTGGAGCTGCTGCGCAGCGCCGGCCTGGCGGTCAAGGCGCAGGGCTGGTTCGCTGGCCGGGTCGTCATGGTCACGCGCAACGACGCCCATCTGGGCGTGTTCAATGGCGACATTGGCATGGCGCTGCCAGGGCCACAGCCGGGCGCTGCGCTGCGCGTGTACCTGGCCGATGGCCAAGCCTTATGGCCCCCGACGGGCGTGCAGGCCGCACCCGCCAAGGCCAGCGCGGCGGCCATCCGCTCCGTGGCCACCAGCCGCCTGCAGCATGTGGAGACGGCATTTGCCATGACGGTGCATAAAAGCCAGGGCTCCGAATTCGAGCACGTGCTGCTGGCCCTGCCCGGCCATGCCAGCCCGCTGCTGACGCGCGAGCTGCTCTACACCGGCCTGACGCGCGCGCGCCAGCGGCTGAGCTACCTCAGCCCCGGCAAAGGCATCTGGCAGCAGGCCATGGCCCAGCGCACCCGCCGCACCAGCGGGCTGGCGGCCTTGCTGCACGATGGCCTGGGCGGCCACGTTTGATGGCAAGGCAACGCGTGTAGCAGACTTTGCTTTGAACAGACCCTCAAAACGGCTTGACCACCACCAGCACCACGATGGCGGCGAACAGCAGCACCGAGACTTCGTTGAACCAGCGGTACCAGGTGTGCGAGCGCCGGCTTTTGCCCTGCTCCATCTTGCGCAGCAGCACGCCGCAGCCGTGGTGGTAGCCCAGGGCCAGGGCGACCAGTGCCAGCTTGGCGTGCAGCCAGCCGTTGCCCGGGCCGCGGCCTACGCCCTCGGCCAGCCACAGCCACAGGCCCAGGGCGATGGCGGGGATGGCCAGCAGCGTGGCAAAGCGCAGCAGGCGCCGCGCCATGCCGATGAGGCGCTGGCGCTCGGCGTGTGAGTCCGGCGGCACCTGCGCCAGGTTCACGAGGATGCGCGGCAGGTAGAACAGGCCGGCAAACCAGGCGCTGACGAAGACGATGTGAAAGGCTTTGGTCCAGAGGTACGACATGGCGGGGCAGGCTGTGTGGGGCGGGGCGGCCGGTGCTGCGGCTGGGCGCTGCCGCTGGTGGGCGGCCGGCGCGCTGGGCGTGTGCAGCGTCTTGGGTGCATTCAGGCGGGGTTGGCGCTAGCCTCCCGGTAGCGTGCGAAGCGGCCGGCGGCTTGCACGGCGCGGCTGGGCTCGCGGGCCACGGCCTGGGCGATGGCGGCGATGTGCTCGGGGGTGGTGCCGCAGCAGCCGCCGACGATGTTGACCAGGCCTTCGGCGGCGAATTCGTGCACCAGGCGGCTGGTGACGTCGGGGGTTTCGTCAAAGCCGGTTTCGCTCATGGGGTTGGGCAGGCCGGCGTTGGGATAGCAGCTGATGAAGGTATCCTTGGCGACGCTGGCCAGCTCCTGGATGTAGGGCCGCATCAGCGCCGCGCCCAGCGCGCAGTTCAGGCCCACGGCCAGCGGCTGGGCGTGGCGCACGCTGTGCCAGAAGGCGGTGACGGTCTGCCCCGAGAGGATGCGCCCGGAGGCATCGGTGACGGTGCCGCTGATGAGGATGGGCAGGCACTGGCCGCTTTGCTCGAAGGCCTGTTGCACGGCAAACAGTGCGGCTTTGGCGTTGAGGGTGTCGAAGATGGTTTCCACCAAGATGACGTCCGCGCCGCCCTCGATCAGTGCCAGGGTCTGCTCCAGGTAGCTCTGGCGCAGGGTCTCGAAATCGACGTTGCGCGCGCCGGGGTCGTTCACGTCCGGGCTGATGCTGGCGGTCTTGGGCGTGGGGCCGAGCGCGCCGGCCACGTAGCGCGGCTGCTGGGCGGTGCTGAACTTGTCGCAGGCCGCGCGCGCCAGTTGGGCCGAGCGCAGGTTCATCTCCCGCGCCAGATCGGCCATGCCGTAGTCTTCTTGGGCCACGGCGGTGGCGCCGAAGGTATTGGTCTCGATCAGGTCGGCGCCGGCGGCCAGGTAGCTTTCGTGGATGCTGGAGATGACGTCGGGCCGGGTCAGCGAGAGCAGCTCGTTGTTGCCTTTGACATCGCGCGGGAAGTCGGCAAAGCGCGCGCCGGCGGCGCCCGGGCCGTCATAGCCTTGGCCGCGGTATTGCGCCTCCTCCAGCTTGAAGCGCTGAATCATCGTGCCCATGGCGCCATCGAGGATGGCGATGCGCTGCTGCAGCAGCGCGGGCAGGGCCTGAGCGCGGGTGTAGGCCGGGCGGGCGGGGACGTGGGGGGAAGCAGGCATGGCGCAGGACGACACGTGGGCGGCGTGCTGTGCGGCGCACGCTGGCAAAGGGGCCGTATTGTAGAGGGCCCGCCCCAGGCGGTGTGTGGCGCGCAGCCCATGGCGAGGGGCTGGCGCAAGGCCTTGCAGCACCTCGCGCGTGGGTTTTTACGCATCCGGGCAGGTTTCTCCGCCACAATGCACGCCAGCCAAAAGCCCGGGCAGGCCCGATGGCTTGCGCCATGCATCATCTCTTTGCCTATGCCTTCCAACGAGTCCGTGTTGCCCTCATCCTGTCCCCCGTCGGCCAGGCCCCAGGTGGATGCGCAGTTGCGCGACTTGGCCGCGCACATCGAGAAAACCGTGCCTGCCAACGTCGTGCAGTCCATCCGCGCCTACCAGCCCACGGATTTGCAGGCCGTGGCCCAGTGCTGGGGGCAGCATTTTCTTTATGCGCAGCTGAGCGAGGCCACCACCAAGCAGCGCATCCTGCAAGAGCTGGGCGAGCAGTTTTTGCTGCCGGGCTATTTCGGGCGCAACCTGGACGCGCTGTTTGACTGCCTGACCGATACGCTGCTGCACGCTGGCACCCAGCCGGGCTTTGTCGTCGTGCTCGAACACATCCCCATCAGCAGCAAGTTCGACAAGGAAATGCGCGAGCAGCTGCTGGACGTGTTCCGCGATGCGGCGGAGTTCTGGGCCGAGCGCAAGGTGCCGTTTCGCTGCTTTTATTCCTTTTTCTGAAGGCGCTGCCCAGCCCTTGCCCGCCCCTGCCAGCCTATACCAGCCCCTGAACGCCGTTGAGCCATGAGCGAGCGCATTTTGATCGTGGAGGACGAGCCGGCCATCGCGCAGACCCTGGCCTATGCGTTGCAGGCCGAGGGCTTTGCCACCGAGTGGGTGGCGCTGGGCGCTGCGGCGCTGCAGGCCTTGCAGCTGGGCGCCGCGCCCCAGCCGCATCAGCCGCAGCAGCAGCCGTTTGCGCTGGCGGTGCTGGACGTGGGCCTGCCGGACATGAGCGGCTTCGATCTGTGCCGCACGATCCGCCAGCATGGTGAGCTGCCGGTGCTGTTTCTCACGGCGCGCAGCGATGAGCTCGATCGCATCGTGGGCCTGGAGATCGGCGCGGACGATTACGTCTCCAAGCCCTTTAGCCCGCGCGAGGTGGCCTCGCGGGTGCGTGCCATCCTGCGGCGCACGCGCAAGGGCAGCGCGGGTGCGGCGCTCGCCCAGCTCCCGCCCCCGGATGGGGGCGCGGCGCAGCAGGGCCAGGCGCGCGGGCCATTCCTGCACGACGAGCCGGGGTTGCGCATTGCCTTTCACGGCCAGTGGCTGGGCCTGACGCGCTATGAATACCGCCTGCTGGCCACGCTGCTGGCCCGCCCAGGGCGGGTGTTCAGCCGCGCCGTGCTGATGGAGCAGGTCTGGAGCGATGCACAGGAAAGCCTGGAGCGCACCGTCGATGCCCACATCAAGACGCTGCGCGCCAAGCTGCGCGCCGTGCAGGCCGATGCCGACCCCATCGAAACCCACCGTGGCCTGGGCTACAGCCTGCGCGCATGAGCTTTGCAATCCGGCTGTTCATCGGCTACTTCCTGATCGTCGGCCTGGCGGCCTGGTTCATCCTGGGTTTTTTCAGCCGCGAGGTCGAGCCTGGCGTGCGCCAGGGCACGGAGGACACGCTGGTGGACAGCGCCAACTTGCTGGCCGAAATCCTTGCGCCGCAGCTGGCGCAGGGCCGGCTGCAGCACGAGCAGTTGCAGCGCGCGCTGCAGGCGGCCAAGTCGCGCCAGCCCGAGGCCAACATCCACGGCAATCTCAAGAACCACATGGACCTGCGCCTGTACATCACCGACACGCGCGGCATCGTGCTGTTTGACTCGGAGTCCGAAGCCGTGGGGCGCGACTTCAGCCGCTGGCGCGACGTGTACTTGGCGCTGCGCGGGCACTACGGCGCGCGCAGCACGCGCGACAGGCCCGGCGACGAAAACAGCTCCGTCATGTACGTGGCCGCGCCCATCATCGACCAGGGCAACCTGGTGGGGGTGCTCAGCCTGGGCAAGCCCTCGCACAGCGTGGCCCAGTACGCTGACAACGCCCGCCAGCGGGTGCGCCAGCTGGGCCTGGTGCTGCTGCTGGTCTCCGGGGCCATTGGCGTGCTGTTCACGGCCTGGCTGTCGCACTCCATCCACCGGCTGCGCGACTACGCGCGCCGCGTGGCCGAAGGCCAGCGCGCCCGGCTGCCCACCTCGGGCGGGCGGCACCTGACGGAGCTGGCCCGGGCGCTGGAGCACATGCGCCACAAGCTCGAGGGCAAGCAGTACGTGGAGCACTACGTGCAAAGCCTGACGCACGAGATGAAAAGCCCGCTGACGGCCATCCGCGCCGCCGCCGAGCTGCTGCCGGGCGCGCCGCTGCCCGACCAGCAGCAGTTTGCCCACACCATCTTGGAGCAGTCCGAGCGCCTGCAGCGCATCATCGACCGCCTGCTGGCCCTGGCCCGGGTGGAGCAGTTGCAGGCCCCGGCCAGCGCCCGCACCGTGCCCACGCGCCAGTGGGTGCAGCAGGTCGTGGACTCGCGCGCCACGCGCTTGCAGCACAAGGGGCTGGGCGTGGACGTGCGCTGCCAGGGCCAGGCGCAGGCGCTGGCAGTGCATGGCGACCAGTTCCTGCTGCAGCAGGCGCTGGGCAATGTGCTGGACAACGCGCTGGAATTTTCCCCGCCCGGCGGGCGCATCAGCATCGCCATCGAGCCCTGGCCGCCCGGGCCCGGCCAGCCGCCGCGGCGCATGCAGGCCATTACCGTGCGCGACCAGGGCGCGGGCATCCCCGACTATGCGCTGGGGCATTTATTCGAGCGGTTTTATTCACTGCCGCGCCCGGATACGGGGCAAAAAAGCACGGGCCTGGGCCTGGCCTTCGTGCGCGAGGTCATGCGCATCCACCAGGGCGAGATCGACATCGCCAATGCCGAGGACGGGCCGGGCGCGCAGGCCCGGCTGATTTTGCCGGCCGCTGCCACGGCGGCCGATTGAGGGCTCAGGCCGGTGCGGGCTGCGCAGGCTGTGCAAGTGGCGAAGGCGGCGCGGGCGGCTTGAGCCAGCGCCAGAAGGCCCACAGCTGGGCGCGCAGCAGGAAGTAATAGGCCACGGTCTCGAAGCCTTCCTCGATGACCTGCGCATTCGTCCAGCTGTGGCCCACGGTGCCGGGCTTGCCATCGGCCATGGTGGCGATGATGGTGTAGAGCAGGCAGCACAGGCCAAAGGCCCAGGGCGCCCAGAGGCGCTGCTGCCAGGCCTGGCGCAGCAGTTGCCGGGGCTGGGCGCGGTAGAGCAGCGCAGCCAGCGCCAGCACGGCGGCCAGATCCAGCAGCTTGAGCCAGCCCTTGTAGGGCAGGACTTGGGAGCTGTAGTACGGGCCGATGATGGTTTCCACCCGCACCGGGGGCCAGAACACACCGCCCCAGGACATCTCACGCCCGAGCAACACCAGCCAGACCAGGGCCAGCGCCAACCAGAGAAAGCGTTGCCCATGCGTGCGGCGCCGCCAGGCCATGCCGGCCGAGAGCAGCGCCGCCAGGCCCAGGAGCAGGTTTTGCGCCATCTCCAAGGGGCCGTTCTCCCAGCCCAGTTGCACGGGCAGGCGCTGGCACAGCAGGAACAGCACTGGGGCAAACACCAGCCCGGTCAGCAACTGCATGCCTTGCAACAGCCGGCTCACCCGCTGGGGAGGCAGGGCGGCGCTGCGCACGCCGGGCGCGCTGGCAAAAGGGGGGGGCACGTGGGTTTTCCTTGTGGGGGCTGGGACGAGCAAGCCGTGCATTGTAGGCTGCGCGCCTGCTGGGGCGGGGTTGGGGCGCTGGCTTGGCAGCCCCAGGCAGGCGTGCAACAATTCGTTTCTTTTGGCGCAACTTGAACCCCACGAGACCATGACCATAGACATCCAGTTCGAGGGCCAGACCATTCGCCCTTTCGAGCATGAAACCGTGCTCGACGCCATGCTGCGCGTTGGCATAGCCACGCCGTTTTCCTGCAAGGGCGGCTCCTGCCACACCTGCATGACGCGCTGCATCGAGGGCGAGATCCCCGAGAAGGCCCAGCGCGGCCTGCCCGAGCGCCTGCGTGAGCGGGGCTACTTCCTGCCCTGCAAGTGCGTGGCCACCGGCTCCATGCAGCTCGAGCGCAAGCAGGCGCAGGACATGGTCACGCGCTGCATGCTGGTGGAAGTCGACGGCCACGGCACGGGCTCGCTGCGCATCCAGTTCGAGCCCATGACGGGGCTGGACTACCGCGCCGGGCAAAGCCTGCGCCTGGTCAATGGCGCGGCGCTGGAGGACGAGCCGGTGCTCATGCTCACCAGCGACCCGCAGCAAACGCCGGTGCCAGAGGCGCGCTGGGTGCTGCAGCAAGGCGACGAGGTGCCCGATTACTTTGCGCCCGGCGCCGAGTTCGGCATGGAGTTCGAGGTGCGCGGCCCCTTCAACCTGGACTACAAGGATTTGCCCGAGCTGGTCACCCCGCCGCCGACCGACCCTCAGCTGTGGCAGGAGCTGGACAACGGCAAGCTGGCGCGCAAGATCTTCGATGCCTTCTATGCCAAGGTCTATGCCGATCCGCTGCTCTCGCCGTTCTTCCACGGCGTGACCATGGACCGCGCCGCCAGCAAGCAATACAGCTTCATCCAGCAGCTGATGACCGGCCAGAAGGTCTATTGGGGCGAGAACCCGCGCAACATGCACCACTGGATGATCATCCCGCACTCGCTGTTCGACCACCGCCAGCGCCTGATGGTCGAAACCCTGCGCGAGCACGGCCTGAGCGAGTCACAGATCGAGCGCTGGACGCGCTTTGAGGAGTACTACCGCTGGGACATCGTCAAGGACAAGGAATGGCCCAAGCGCATCGGCGACCAGATCTTCTCGATCGAAGGCTTCGACCACGAGACGCTCTCCGAAGCCACGCTGTGCGACCAGTGCGGCGCGGAAGTGGCCGCCGGCGTGAGCGTGCTCTACCACAAGCGCACCGGCCAGATCAGCTGCCCGGCCTGCGCCAGCCAGCAAGAAGCGCAGGCCTGAGTACCGGCTGCAAATCGCTGCGCGGCGGGCAATGCAGCGCAGTGGGGCAGTCTGCGGCTTTGCGCCTGGCCGCCCCTGCCCAAGCACTGCTTGCCCACTGGCTTCGAGACTTTGAGCTGGGGCGCTGAGCCCCTGCCCTCACCCCTGGCTGGCGCCGAAGCCGCCGCCGCCGGGGGTGTGGATCTCGAAGACGTCGCCGGGCTGCATCTCGGCGCTGCCGATGTGGCCCAGCTCCTGCACCTGGCCGTCCGCGCGCACGATGCGGTTGATGCCCACGGCGCCCGCTGCGCCGCCGGCCATGCCGAAGGCGCCGTGCACGCGGCCGTTGCTGAGGATGCTGGCCGTCATGGGCTGCAAGAAGCGCAGGCGGCGCACGCCGCCGTCGCCGCCGCGCCAGCGGCCCGCGCCGCCTGAATCGGGGCGGATGGCGTAGCTCTCCAGCCGCACGGGAAAGCGCCACTCCAGCACCTCGGGGTCGGTCATGCGCGAGTTGGTCATGTGCGTTTGCACCACGCTGGTGCCATCGAAGCCGCCCACCAGCTGGCCGCGCTCATCGAACACGCCGCCTGCGCCCGAGCCGCCGGAGATGGTCTCGTAGTACTGGTGCTGTGCATTGCCGAAGGTGAAGTTGTTGATGGTGCACTGGCTGGCGCCCATCAGCCCCAGCGCGCCGATCAGGGCGTTGGTGATGCAGGTGGAGGTCTCCACGTTGCCGGCCACGACGCTGGCCGGCGGCGCGGGCCTGAGCATCGAGCCTTCGGGGATGATGACCTCGATGGGCTTGAGGCAGCCGGCATTGAGCGGGATGTCGTCGTCCACCAGCATGCGGAACACGTACAGCACGGCGGCCATGCACACGGCCGTGGGGGCGTTGAAGTTGTTGCTTTGCTGGGCGCTGGTGCCGCTGAAGTCCACGCGGGCGCTGCGCGCTGCGCCATCAATGCGCACGTCCACCTGGATGTGCGCGCCGTTGTCCAGCGGCAGGGTGAATTGCCCGCCCTGCATGCGCGCGGCCAGGCGCGCGATGGCGCGGCGCACGCTTTCCTCGGCGTTGTCCTGCACGTGGCCCATGTAGGCGCGCACCACGTCCAGGCCGAATTGCTCGACCATCTTGCGCAGCTCCTGCACGCCTTTTTCGTTGGCGGCGATCTGCGCCTTCAGGTCGGCCAGGTTTTGCTGCGGGTTGCGGCTGGGGTAGGGGCCGCTTTGCAGCAGCGCAATCAGCTCGGCTTCGCGCAGCCGGCCGGCATCGACCAGCTTGAAGTTGCTGATCTGCACGCCTTCTTCTTCGATGCGGGTGGAAAACGGCGGCATGGAGCCCGGCGAGATGCCGCCGATGTCGGCATGGTGGCCGCGGCTGCCCACGTAGAACAGCGGCTCGCCCGCGCCATCGAGGTACACGGGGGTGATGACGGTCACGTCCGGCAGGTGCGTGCCGCCGTGATAAGGGTCGTTGAGCGCGTAGACGTCGCCCGGGCGCATGCGGCCGGCGTTGGCGCGGATGACGGTCTTGATGCTCTCGCCCATGGAGCCCAGGTGCACTGGCATGTGCGGGGCGTTGGCGATGAGCTGGCCTTGGGCGTCGAACAGCGCGCAGCTAAAGTCCAGGCGCTCCTTGATGTTGACGGAGTAGGCCGTGTTCTGAAGCTGCAGGCCCATTTGCTCGGCAATGTTCATGAACAGGTGGTTGAACACTTCCAGCAGCACCGGGTCGACCTGGGTGCCGGCGGCAAACTGCGTGGCGCGCGGCGCGCTGCGCTCCAGCACCAGGTGATCCAGCGCCGTCAGGCGCGCGCGCCAGCCGGGTTCGAGCACGGTGGTGGCGTTTTGCTCGGCAATGATGGCCGGGCCGTCCAGCGTGTCGCCTGCGCGCATGTCCTCGCGCGCCACCAGGGCGGCCTCGTGCCAGCTGGGCTGGCCGTCCAGGCCGGTGGTGTAGATGCGCACGGTGTCGCGCCGGGGCAGCTCGCGCGCGGGGTGCAGGGGCTGGGCGCGCTCGGCTGGGGCGTCGCCGGCGGCCACGGCCTCGACCGAGACGGCCTCCACCACCAGCGCCTTGCCGTGCATCAAAAAGCCAAAGCGTTGCAGGTAGGCAGCATCGAAGGCCTGCCCGATGGCCGCCAGCGCAGCGCCGTCATCGGCTGCTTCATTGGCGCCTTCATTGACGTTAAAGGGCACGATCAGGGCCGAGTCCGTGCCTTCGTAGCGCAGGTGCAGCCGGTGGTGCACGCCAATGGCGCCGTGGCCCACGCCCTGGCGCAGCAGCTCATCGCGGGCGGCCTGGCTCAGCTCGGCCAGGCGCTGGCGCACCTGGGGCAGGGCCGCAGCGGCCAGCGGCAGCTCCACGGCGGTTTCGCGCATCACGCTCTGGTCGGCCAGGCCCATGCCATAGGCCGAGAGCACGCCGGCCAGCGGGTGCACGAGCACGCGCGACATGCCCAGCGCATCGGCCACCAGGCAGGCGTGCTGGCCGCCTGCGCCGCCAAAGCATTGCAAGGTGTAGTGCGTCACGTCGTAGCCGCGCACCACGCTGATTTTCTTGATGGCGCCGGCCATTTGTTGCACGGCGATCTGGATGAAGCCGTGCGCCACGTCCTCGGGGCTGCGCGGCTGGCTTGCCGCGTCAGCGCCGATTTGCTGGGCAATGTCGGCAAAGCGCGCGCGCACCACGTCGGCATCCAGTGCCTCATTGGCCGCAGGGCCGAACACCTTGGGGAAGTAGGCCGGTTGCAGCTTGCCGACCATGACGTTGGCGTCGGTCACGGCCAGCGGACCGCCGCGCCGGTAGCTGGCCGGGCCGGGGTTGGCGCCGGCGCTTTGCGGGCCGACGCGAAAGCGCGTGCCATCGAACTGCAAGATGGAGCCGCCGCCGGCGGCCACGGTGTGGATGCTCATCATGGGCGCGCGCATGCGCACGCCGGCCACCTGGGTTTCGAACTCGCGCTCGAACTGGCCGGCATAGTGACTCACGTCGGTGCTGGTGCCGCCCATGTCGAAGCCGATGACCTTGGGGTGCTCGGCGCGCGTGGCCGCGCCATCGCGCGCCTCTGCGGCGGCGGGCGGGTTGGCCCGCTCGTGCTCAAAGGCCAGCTGCGCGGTGCGCGCCATGCCCACGATGCCGCCGGCCGGACCGCTGAGGATGGCGTCCTTGCCCTGGAAGGCGCGCGCATCGGTCAGGCCGCCGCTGGACTGCATGAAAAACAGCTTCACGCCCGGCATCTCGCCAGCGACCTGATCCACATAACGGCGCAGGATGGGCGAGAGGTAGGCATCGACCACTGTGGTATCGCCCCGGCTGACGTACTTCATCATCGGGCTGGTGGCGTGGCTGGTGCTGACTTGTGCAAAGCCCACCTCGCGGGCGATGCGCGCAGCGGCCTGCTCGTGGGCGGTAAAGCGCCAGCCGTGCATGAAGACGATGGCCACCGAGCGCAGCCCTTGGCGGGCCTGCGCCTGCAGGGCCTGGCGCAGCTGCGCCTCGTTAAGCGGCGCAACGACCTCGCCCTGGGCGCTGACGCGCTCGTCGGCCTCGACCACGGCGCTGTAGAGCAGCTCGGGCAGCACGATGTGGCGGTCAAACAGGCGCGGGCGGTTCTGGTAGGCAATGCGCAGGCCGTCGCGAAAGCCGCGCGTGGTCACCAGCAGCGTGGGCTCGCCCTTGCGCTCCAGCAGCGCATTGGTGGCCACGGTGGTGCCCATCTTCACGCACTCAACCAGCTCGGGCGTGATGGGCTGGCCAGGCGCCAGGCCCAGCAGCTGGCGGATGCCGGCCACGGCCGCATCCCGGTATTGCTCGGGGTTGTCGCTGAGCAGCTTGTGGGTGATGAGGCTGCCGTCAGGGCGCTTGGCCACGATGTCGGTGAAGGTGCCACCACGGTCGATCCAGAATTGCCAGCGGGCTGCAGGGGTGTGGGCAGAGGTCATGTTTGGGAGGGG
>JAUMYI010000039.1:13479-15206 GCA_030528705.1 Comamonadaceae bacterium
GCCTCGCGCGCGCAGGGCCCGAAAGCATGCAGTGTGCATGCAATGGGCGTTGGCGGCGGGCTGCGCGGGCCTGGCGCTTTCGCGGGGGTGACAGTGCGTCGGATTTCGGCGCTCGGCAGAGGGGCTTCCCCTGAAAGATTTTGTACGATTTCGGATGCTGAAATGACGAAATATGCCCGGCGCCCAAAATGAACGGGGCGTCCATGAAAAATCCACCCGATCGGGTGGATTTTTCATGCCGTGGACTTCAGCGATGATGGGTGATTAATTCGATGATGATCGGCCGATCAATTGCTGTTGAACCAGTCTTCGACTTCTTTTTCTACTTCTTCTTTGGTGCGACCGTAGCGCTCCTGGATCAGGCCGGCCATCTGGTCTCGCTTGCCTTCGATGACGGTCCAGTCGTCATTGGTCAGCTTGCCCCATTTCTCCTTGGCCTTGCCTTTGAGTTGCTCCCACTTGCCTTCGATGATATCCATATTCATAAAATTCCCTTTCTTGAATTGAATTCGATTTGGAAATCAAATCTTGTTTTTCAGGATAACAACATTTCAAGATTTGTCAAGTTACATGATTTTTTGAATGGTTTTTCATGGGTCTGAATGTTAGGTTCGGCAAGGATGGTTTCGCAAAAAATCAAATGGTTATTGCTGTGATTTTTAGCCATTGCGCCGCTTGGCGGTGTGGTTTGGGAAATGGTCTTTCAGGGGGCATTGCCGATAACAAGGAATGTGGCTCTGGCCGTGGCGACCGGCACATCGTTGGCAGCGATCAGCGCGTTGGCAAAGGCCAGGCGGCTTCCGACTTTGACCACTGAGACATGAGCCTGCAGCCAGTCGCCCTCACGGGCCACCCCAACATAATCTAGCCCCAGATTGGCTGTCGTCATGCGAATGGGAGGCTGTTGCGACATGGCTGTTACATATCCCAGAGCCACGTCTGACAAAGTGGCCAATAGCCCGCCATGTGCTGTACCGGATGTGTTGAGGTGCTTTGCAGTCACGCGCAGCCCAACAATGAAGCCGTTTTCGAGAGGCTTGTAGAAATAGGGGCCGGTCGCGTCCAGGAACGGACTGGTGCGGAACAGCGGCTTGAAACCCTCAGGGCAATCGGGCGGACTCATTTTCCTTCCACCTTGGCAATGGTGGCCAGGGCGAATGCAACAAGCTTGCGCTCATTGCCTCGTTCGGCAAATACCTCGGCCTGCGTGACCACTGTGCGCGAGGATGCCTTAATGACTGAACCAACGCCAATCAGTCGCTCGCCGATTGCGGGAGACAGGAGATTGAGCTTGTATTCCGAAGTCACCACGTCGCCAGCAACCGAGCCTGCGGCCCAGGCGCAAGCACTGTCTGCAACAAACCCGATCACGGCGCCATGCACAAAACCATGATGTTGGCTTGTCCTTTCTGGAACGATGGGCACGCTCAGCTCCACCTTGCCTGGCTCGATGGATAAAACCTCTGCTTGTAGATGCGCGGCAAAGGGCGTCTTGGCGATGATGGACTGCAAGTAGGCCTTCATTTCTTCATTGGACATGGAAAAGCTCCTGTAGGGATTGATGGCCTTTCGATGCATTGAGCACGACCCCCAGCCTTTGGACACACTTTTATTTCAATCGAGGGGATTCTTAGAGCGTGTTATGCACTTTTCGCCCCCCGCGCTGGCCCCAAAACCGTGTAATCGCAAGGCGGCGCGCGCCGCCAAGGCTGGCTGCCTTGGCAAGC
>JAUMYI010000352.1 GCA_030528705.1 Comamonadaceae bacterium
CCATGCGTTGTTTGATAAGGGCCTTGAGGGCCCAGGTTGTTGTTCATGTCTGTACGTTTTTTCTCCGGTATTTTGGCAGTGGGACTGGCCGCCTGGCTGACAGGCTGCGCCACGCCCAAACCGGCGCCGGCCCCGGTGGGGCCAGCGCAGTCTGGCGCCCAGGCCCAGCCCAGTGCGTTGCCGGTGTTGATGCCCCACCCCATAGGCCCCAGCGTGCACCGCCCCGGTGCCTTGTGGACGCCCGTGCCCTGGGGCGATTTGCCCGGCTTTGAGCAGGATGCGCTGGAGCAGGCCTGGGCCGCTTGGTTGCACAGTTGCAGCGCGCCCGCGCCCAGCTGGCGCCAGGCCTGCAGCGAGGTGCTGGCCCTGCGCACGGCCGATGACGCGCTGCGCCGCGCCTGGATGCGGCGCAGCCTGCAGCCTTATCTGGTGCGCACGCCCGATGGCCGCGACCGGGGCATGCTCACGGCCTATTACGAGCCGGTGATGCGCGCGCGGCGCATGGCTGGCGGCGGTTTTGGCGTGCCGCTGTATGCCTTGCCCTCGGGCTATGCCAACCAAGGGCCGTGGTTCAGCCGCCAGCAGATCGAGACGGGCCACCCGGGCGCGGCCACGGCCTTGGCCGGGCGCGAAATCGCTTGGCTGGAAGACCCGGTGGATGCGCTGGTGCTGCACATCCAGGGCTCGGGCCGATTGATTTTGCAGGAGCCCGACGGAGCCATCCGCCATGTGCGCCTGGCCTATGCGGGCACGAACAACCATCCGTACAAAAGCGTGGGCCGCTGGCTGCTGGAGCGCCGCCTGATCAGCGATGCCAGCTGGCCGGGCATCAAGGCCTGGGTGCAGGCCAACCCGCATCGGGTGCAGGAAATGCTGTGGAGCAACCCGCGCTACGTGTTCTTCAAGGAAGAGCCGCTGCCGCCCGAGGCGCAGGAGCTGGGGCCGCGCGGCGCCCAGGGCGTGCCGCTGACGCCGGGGCGCTCCATCGCCGTGGACAAGCGCAGCATCCCCTACGGCACGCCGGTCTGGCTGATGACGGCCGGGCCGGTGCTCAACGAAAAGCGCCTGGTGCTGGCGCAGGACACGGGCAGCGCCATCGTTGGCGCGGTGCGCGCCGATTATTTCGCCGGCCGGGGCCCGGAGGCCGGCGAGCTGGCCGGGCGCGTCAAGCAAGACTTGTACCTCTGGGCCTTGTGGCCCAAGGGCGTGCCTTTGCCTTGAAGGGCAGCAGGCCCTTGCTCTTGTCTTTGAACAGGGGCTGATGGGCGCTTGCGCTGCATGGCCGCTGCGTCGCGCGCAGGAGCAGGGGCAGGCGGCTGCGGGCAGCAGGCGGCGGCCTCGGCCTGCAGCCACTGTCGCAATTGCAGGCAGGCGGCGCTGGCTTCGGCCCAGGGCAGGGGGCTGAGCAGGTGGTAGCTGGAGCCATCGCGCACAAACCCCTGCGGCGCATGCAATTGCCCGCTGGCCAGCGCGTCGTGCACCATCAGCGCCGAGGCCATGGCCACCCCCAGGCCCGC
>JAUMYI010000353.1 GCA_030528705.1 Comamonadaceae bacterium
CCAGCGCCAGCAGGAAGGCCGCGGCCAGGCGCAGCGGCGCGCTGCCCAGCGCCCCAAGTACGGCGGCGGTCATGGCGGCCACGGCGGCGATCTTGATCAGCCCGATGACGCGGATGTCGAACACCGCGCCTTTCTCGAACACCCAGGTGGTCGCCTTGGAGAACAGGTTGTCGCTGGAGCGCGTGCAGTTGTACTTGGCCTTTTCGCCATCGAAATGCAATTGGGTGTGCACGCGGCCAATGTCGCCTTGCACACGCTGGCCTTGCGCATCAATGAGCCAAACGCCGTGGCAGGAAGACTGGCGCACGAAATCCCAGTTGTCGGCGTAGCCGAGCACGGGCGCGCCCAGCACCACCCAGCACACCTTGGCCAGCGTCAAAACCAACAACAGGGCCGCCAGCCAGCGGGCCATGCGCGCGGGGCGCTGCGCTGCCGGGAGCTGCGCAGCGCCCGCCTGTGTTTTCAACATGTCCGTCGTCTCTTGCGCCGTGCCATGCATGACGCTCAATCGTTTCAACGGCGGGCGCTGCCGCCGGGGGCCTTGGCCTGGCGCTCGAAGCTGAAGGGGGCCGAGATGGCGCAGGACTGCAATAGCGGCATTTGCACCCGGCCCAGGCCGCGCATCTGCGTGGGGCTGAGCACGTGCAGCTCATAGTGCACGTCCAGGGGCAAGGCCAGGCCCTGCACTTGCACGCCCTGGGCCGTGGCCACGAAATGGTTGGGGCCCGGCTGCTGCCAGCGCACGGCCTGGTGCTGCACCAGCTGCGCGGGGTGGAAGGGCTTGCCAAAGCGCACTTGCTCGCCGCGCTCTTGCGGCAGCAATTGGCGCAGGCTTTTGGCCAGGCCGGGCATGCAGGTGGCGCTGGATTGGGTCGCGCCCATGTCCCAGCGCCAATAGCCATCGCGCGGCTGGATGCGCTTGGGCTGGGCGACGGGCTTGGCTGTGGCCTGCTTCGCGCCCTGGGCCGCGCCAGCCGCTGGCCAGGCTGGCAATGCCAGGGCCAGCCAGGCGGCGCAGATCGCCCAGATGGCAGGCAGGCTGCGGCGCATGGAGCCACGGCAGGCGAAGTTGGCAGGCTGCGCTGCAGCCCGGCGGTGCAAATTCTTCATGGGCAATGCCTTGGGTGAGGGGAGGAACAAAAAAACCAATGGAAAAGGCCGTAGGGCAGGTCAAGGCCAGGGGCAAGCGCAGCGCCGGTGTTGCTACAGCTCCTCCACCCGCCGGGGCGGGAAGCTCTCCCAGCTCTGGCAGCCGGGGCACTGCCAGAAGTAGTGCTGAGTCTCGAAGCCGCATTGCGTGCAGCGGTAGTGCAGGCGTGCTTGCAGCGCCTTGTCCAGCGAGGCCTGCACGGCGGCGCTGTCGCCGCCCTCTTGCGCGGCAGCGCCTTGCGCACCATCGAGCTGGGCCTGCATCCAGCGCGCGGCCGCCACCAGCGAAGGCCGGCGGCGCACGTGCTCCACATACCACTGCGCGGCCTGCGGCCAGCCCAGGCGCTGCTCGATGGCCACCAGCG
>JAUMYI010000354.1 GCA_030528705.1 Comamonadaceae bacterium
GCCTGGCCAGGCCGGTGGATGCGCTGCTCGACATTCTGTAAGAGCCTGTTCAAAGTCTCTGCACGGCTGGCAAAACGTGGTTTGGGATGGGCTGCAAGGCGCAAAACGCAACCATAACTGGGGCTATGGCCAGGCGTTGGCAACGCAGCAGAGCGCCCCAATCCCCACTTTCTTGCCAGCCGTGCAGAGACTTTGAACAGCCTCTTGTATCTTCAAACCTGACCAGCGCGGTAGAGTCTGAACGCCGTTGAGGCGGCCAGGCCGGCCCGTGCAGTTTGGCAGGCTCTGGGGTGGAGCCCGTGACTGAGTACATGACGCACGGCCACCGCGCTGGTCTTCGCCAAGCCCGAGCGGTTACGCGCGCCTTCGATGAGCGCGCATGCACAAGAAAGGGATATGAAGATCATGTCTGACTCCTCAGTGACGGTGGGCATCGACGTAGCCAAGGCGCACGTGGATGTCTGTGTGCTGGCGGCCCATGGCCAGGCCTAGCGGTCGATAACGATGCCGAGGGCCATTCGGCACTGGTGGCGGCCTTGCAGCCCTTGGGAGTGGGCCTGGTGGTGATGGAGGCCACCGGAGGCTACGAGGCGGCGCTGGTCTGCGCGCTGCAGGCAGCGGGTTTGCCGGTGGCCGTGGTCAATCCGTGCCAGGCACGCGACTTTGCCAAATCCATGGGCCGGCTGGCCAAGACCGACAAGATGGATGCGCGCATGCTGGCCGAGCTGGGCGCGGTGCTGGTGAACCGCGAGGACATGGCCCGCTTCGTGCGGCCCGCGGCCGATGAGCGCCAGCAGTGGCTGGCGGCGCTGGTCACGCGCAGACGCCAGTTGCTGGGCATGCTGCACTCGGAACGCCAGCGCCTGCAGATCACGCCCAAGCGGCTGCACGCCAGCATCGAGGCCATCGTGGCGGCCATCAAGACGCAGCTCGATGAGCTGCAGGCGCAGATGCTGGCGCACGTGCAGCAGCACTTTGGCGAGCTCGATCGGCTGCTGCGCTCGGCGGCGGGCATCGGGCTGGTGACCAGTAGCGTGCTGATGGCCCAGCTGCCCGAAGTTGGGCAGGCTCAATCGCCGCGAGATAGCGGAGCTGGTGGGCGTGGCGCCCATGTCCCGGGACTCGGGCAACAGCCAGGGCCGCCGGCGCATTCAGGGCGGGCGCTTTGAGATCCGGTGCGTGCTGTACATGGCCACGCTGACGGCCACGCGCTACAACCCTGTGATCAAGGCCTTCTACGAGCGACTCAAGGCTGCGGGAAAGCTGCTCAAGGTCGCCCTGGTGGCCTGCATGCGCAAGCTGCTGACCGTGCTCAACGCCATGGTCAGAACAGGAAAACCTTGGGATGCGTCGCTTCACCGCGCTTGACTTGGAAGACGGTTACTCAGACCCATCCCTTTCAAGGTCTTTCCTCTTGCTGACTTAGCCTGCAAGCCTCCCCCGCATCTGTCACAGCCCCAGGAGCCCATCATCTGGCAAGCCATCATTGAACGATTCGAGCAGCAGGCCC
>JAUMYI010000040.1 GCA_030528705.1 Comamonadaceae bacterium
GCAGGCGCTTGGCCAGCACCTCGTACTGGAATTCGTTGTTCTGCTGGAAGATGTCCGTGTCGGGCAGGAAGTGCACGCGCGTGCCGCGCTGCTGGGCCGGGCCGATGATGCGCATGGGCGAGACTTGCACGCCATCGACGACTTCGATCTGGCGGTCGAGCAGCTTGCCGCGCGAGAAGCTCAGCTCGTGCTGCTGGCCATCGCGGCACACCGTGACGGTGAGCATGGAAGACAGCGCGTTCACGCAGGACACGCCCACGCCGTGCAAGCCGCCGGAGACTTTGTAGCTGTTTTGGTTGAACTTGCCGCCGGCGTGCAGCTCGGTCAGCGCGATCTCGGTGGCCGAGCGCTTGGGCTCGTGCTTGTCGTCCATCTTGATGGCCGTGGGGATGCCGCGGCCGTTGTCCTGCACGCTCAGCGAGCCATCGCCGTGGATGGTGATGAGGATGTCGTCGCAGTGGCCCGCCAGGGCCTCGTCGATGGAGTTGTCCACCACCTCGAACACCAGGTGGTGCAGGCCCGTGCCATCGGAGGTGTCGCCGATGTACATGCCCGGGCGCTTGCGCACGGCCTCCAGCCCTTCGAGGATTTGGATCGCGCCGGCGTCGTAGTCCGAGGGCGGGGCCGGGGGCAGCACGCCTTCGAGCGTGTCGGCGGGATCGGGGCGCTTGGCGTCGGTCATGAAAATTCCTTTCTCTGGCGGCAGGCACGCGGCGGTGGGCCCAAAACGCCTGCTGCACCATGGGTGTGGTGCAGCAGCAATGTGGCGGTGGCTTGCACAAGCCCTCAAATGCGCATCGGCATCACCACGTACTTGAAGTTGGCGTCGCCCGGGATGCTGATGAGCGCCGAGCTGTTGCCGTCCTCGAAGGCGATGCTGACCATGTCCTGCTGCATGTTGGAGAGCACGTCCAGCAGGTAGCTGACGTTGAAGCCGGACTCGACCTTGCCGCCGCCGTAGTCGATTTCCAGCTCGTCCTGCGCCTCCTCCTGCTCGGCATTGGCCGAGCTGATGCGCAGCACGCCAGGCTCGAAGTTCAGGCGCACGCCCTTGAACTTGTCGCTGGTCATGATGGTCATGCGCTGCAAGCTGGCCTGCAGGGCCTGGCGCCCCAGCGTGACGAGGTTGCCGTAGCCCACGGGGATGACGCGGTTGTAATCCGGGAACTTGCCCTCCACCAGCTTGGTGACGAACTCCAGGCCGTTGAAGCTGAGCTTGGCCTGGTTGTTGGCAAATTGGAACTGGATCATCGGGCCAGCGTCCTCCTGGCCCTCGCCCGCTTGGGCGGCAGGGGCCTTGACGTCGCGCAGCAGGCGCTGCAGCTCCAGCACGGTCTTGCGCGGCAGAATGACTTCTTGCTTGGGCACGTCGGCGTCCAGCGTGGCGCTGGCAAAGGCCAGGCGGTGGCCATCGGTGGCCACCAGGCTGAGCGTGCGGCCCTCGGCCACGAACAAGATGCCGTTGAGGTAGTAGCGGATGTCTTGCACCGCCATGGCAAAAGACACCTGACCCAGCAGGTTTTTCAGCACCGCCTGCGGGATGGAAAACGCCGGGCCGAAGTTGGGCGACTCCTGCACCAGCGGGAAGTCGCTGGCCGGCAGCGATTGCAGGGTAAAGCGGCTTTTGCCGCCCTTGAGGATGAAGCGATCCTGCGAGGCCTCCAGCGTCACGAGCTGATCGGGCTGGAAGGTGCGCAGGATCTCGATGAGCTTGCGCGCGCCGATGGTGGTGGCGAAATCGGCGGCGGCATCACCGCCCAGATCGGCCGTGGTGCGGATCTGCACCTCCAGGTCGCTGGTGGTCAGCTGCAGGGTGTTGCCATTTTTGCGCAGCAGCACATTGGCCAGGATCGGCAGGGTGTGCCTGCGCTCGACGATGCCGGCAATGGATTGCAGGACCGACAGTACCTTGTCCTGAGGGGCTTTGAAAACAATCACCTGGTCTCTCCATGAAGGGCGCAGCGGGCATGGCCCGGGCGGGCACAGCCAGAATCGCCCGAAAAACGGGCAAATGCGCTATTTTGGCCGAAAACCGCCCCGCGCTTGGGCAAAGGCGGGCGCGCTGTGCGCCGCAGCCATCCGGGGCGGCGGCAATGGCTGGCGCGGCCATAGGGTCACGCGGCTCAGAAGCTGTGCAGAATCTCTGCACGGTGAGCAATGAAGCGGATTTGGGCGCTCTGCGGCACTGCAAAGCCTTGCCATAGCTTTGGCGATGGCTGCGTTTTGCGCCTTGCGGCCCATCCCCAAGCACTTTTTGCCCGCTCGCGCCGAGACTTTGAACAGGTTCTCACAGCGGCGTGATCTGCACGCCGATGTCGGCCGGCGGTGCGTAGTGCAGGCTGCTGGTGACCAGCGCATCCACGCCGCTGGCCGCGTAGGCGGCGGCGTTGTCCGGGCGGATGCCGCCAGCGGCCAGCAGGCGCAGGGCCGGGTATTGCTGGCGCAGCAGCGGGCACCAGGCCTGCAGTTGCTCGGGGGTGGCCTTGTCCAGCTGCACCACCTCGGCGCCAATGGCAGCGGCCTGCAGGGCTTCTTGCAGGGTGTGGGCCTCGATCACGCATTTCTTCTCGCTCAGCCAGGCCTTGCGTTGCGCCAGGCGTTGGCCCAGCGCCTGCCAGTGGCCCCCATCGCTGCCATCGCCGCCATTGCCTCCATCGCCGCTCTGAGCGGCAGCATCGCCCAGCAGCGCGCGGTGCTGCGGGAACACCAGCAACGTCTCGCCGACTCCGAGGCGGTGCGGGAAGGCGCCGGCGCTGAGCGTGGCTTTGAGGGCGATGCGCCGCAGGCCCGGCGGGTGCTTGCGCGTGGTCAGCACGGCCACCTCTGGGGCGACGGCCTGCACGGCCTGCACCATGCGCGCCGTGGCTGCTGCCACGCCGCAGGCGTATTCGAGCAGGTTCTGGGCCACTTTCCAGGCGCGCAGCAGGGCCTGGGCCTGGCCCGCCGCGTGCAGCAGCACGCTGCCGGGCGCGGCGGCGCTGCCGCTGGGCAGCAGCTCCAGCACTTGGCCGCCGCAGTGCTGCACCATGCGCGCGGCCTCTTCCGTGCAGGCGGCCGTGGCCTGGCTGCGCAGCACCAGGCGCATGCAGGCGTTGCGCTGGCCGATGTCCAGCAGGTGGGTGGTCAGGTCCAGGTGCGGGGCATCCTCGGCGATCCAGGCGTCGATGCTGGCGTGATCGAAGAACACGGAGGGCATGGCAGCGACCTCTTTTCTTTCAATAGGTACTCAAAGCGCGCCCCAGCGGCGCAGGATCACGAAGGCCAGCAGCGCCAGGGCGGCCAGCGCCAGCGACAAGGTGTTGGCGCAGTGGTGGTTGCCGTCCAGTACGTGGTTGTAGATGGCCAGCGACAGGGTTTCGGTGCGCCCGGCGATGTTGCCGCCAAGCATCAGCGAGAGGCCGACCTCGCCCAGCGAGCGCCCGCCGGCCAGCACCAAGCCGGCGGCCAGCCCGCGCCGCGCCAGCGGCAGCTCGATGCGCCAGAACACCGACCAGGGCCCGTGCCCCAGCAGCGCGGCGGCTTCGCGCAGGCGCTGGGGCGTGCCGGCAAATGCGGCCTGCACGGGCTTGACGAACAGCGGCAGGCCGGCCACGCAGGAGGCCAGCACCAGGCCCGTCTGGGTGAACACGATCTCAGGCTGCAGGGCCGGCGGCAGGCTTTGGGTGAGCCAGCCCTGGCGGCCCAGCAGCAGGAGCAGGAAATAGCCCAGCACGATGGGCGGAAACACCAGCGGCAGGCTCAGCAGCGCATCGAGCAGGGCCCGGCCGGCAAAGCGCTTGCGCGCCAGCAGCCAGGCCAGGGCCGTGCCCAGCAGCAGGTGGATGGCGATGCTCCAGGCCAGCACCTGAAAGCTCAGTTGCAGTGGGGCGCTGGAGCAGTGGGCGATCATGCAGGGGGGGCGGATGGGCGATGGGCGCGGCGCTGGCGCGGCGGCTTTGGGCGCAGGCGCTTACATGCCGTTGCGCTGGATGATTTGCCGCGCGGCGGGCGTTTGCAGGTAATCGAGAAAGGCCTGCACGGCCTGGGCGTTGCCGCGCTGCTTGAGCACGCCCACGCTCATCTGGATGGGGTCGTAGCAATCCTGCGGCGCTTCGAGGCTGGTGCCGGCGCGGCCCTGCAGCGCCAGGGCCTGGGTGCGGTTGACGAAGCCGGCATCGACCTCGCCGCTGCTGATGTACTGGCCCACCTGCGGCACGGTGGCCACCTCGAGCACGCGGCCTTGCAGGGCCTGCTCCAGGCCCAGGCGCTGCAGGCAGGTGCTGGCGGCCTTGCCGTAGACGGCCTTGCTGCGCTCGGGCATGGCGATGCGCTTGAAGCGCGGCTGCTGTAGCTCGTCCAGCGCAGTGATGCTCTGGCCCTGGGCTGTCACCAGCACCAGCCGGCCCTGGCCCAGCGGCACGAAACGCTCGGCCAGGGCCATGGGTTCGAGAAAGGCCTGGTCGCCGATGAGCAGGGCGATGTCCGGGTTCTGCCGCGCCTGTGTCTCGACCTGCTTCATGTTGCCGAAGCTGGCCTCGACGCGGATGGGGCTGTTTTTCTGGAAGTCTTCGAGCAGCTCCAGCACGGGCTTGCGGTAGCCCGCGCCGGCGGCCAGCAGCAGGGTGTCGCCGGCCTGGGCAGCGCCCAGGCACAGGCCCAATGCGGCGGCCAGCAGGCCTGGCAGGATGCGTCGGGTCATGATCGATCTCCTTGAGGTGGTGGGTGTGATGGTGGTCGGCGGGGGGAGGCGGCCTGCCGGCCCGGGCGGCTTGGCCGGTTCAGCGCGGCGGCTTGTCCCAGGAAATCAGCGCCCAGCGCATGGGCGGGCCGGCGCGCTGCTCGGGCGTGGCCTGGGCGTACCAGGCGCGCAGCGCCGCGGCCTCGGCCTCCTCCAGCGCGCCGGCGGACCAGGCCACGCGGCGCACGAAGTCCTCGGCGTCGCTGGTCTCGGCCAGCCGGTTGTGCTGGCAGATGTAGTCCAACCGCGGGTGGATGCCCATGCGGTGCAGGATGTTGAGCAGGTAGATGTAGTCCGGCGCGCTGGGCGGCGGCTTGCGGCCCATGGCGTGGTAGAGCGCGGCATCGGTGAAGTGCCCGCCCACCAGGTGGGTGAGGTAGACGCGCAGCCGGGCCTTGTCGTGCAGCTTGGCCAGGGCGGCGGCGATGTCCTCGACGTTGGTCGAGCGCGAGGCCACGACGATGTCGCACTGGGGCACGGCGCTCCAGTCGTCCTCCCAGGCCAGCTGCAAGGTTTGCACCTGCCGCAGGCCGCGCGCGGCGGCCTGCTGGCGCATGGCCTGCAGCATGGCGCTGCTGTAATCCAGCCCGATCACCCGCTGCAGCCGCTCGGCCACGGCCAGGCCGATGGTGCCGGGCCCGCAGCCCACGTCCAGCAGCGATTGCGCGCCGCGCAAGTTCATGGCGGCGACGAAGTGCTCGGTGTAGCCGCTGCGCAGTGCCTTGGCGGCCATGCCCGCGGCGCGCGAGTCCCACTCCTGGGCGCTTTTGCGCGGGCGCCCGCACTGGGCCAGATGGCTTTGGTAGAGGCGGCCAAAATCAATGGCTTCGATGGTCATGGGGGCGCTGTCGTTATATCGCTTGATGCATAGCGATTGTAGGATGCGCGCAGCGCCTGTGCATGGCAAGGGGTGGGGCTTGCGTGCCGTTTCAGGAGCCGGGCGAGGCGGTCTCGCTCGCAGGCTGGCGCTGGGGTTGCAACTGCTGCAGGCGCTGCTGCACGGCCTCGCCCAGTTGCAGCACGGCCAGGGCGTAGTAGCTCGATTGGTTGTAGCGCGTGACGGCGTAGAAGTTTTCCGTGCCCAGGATGTACTCGGGCGGGCGCGCGCCGTTTTTCAGCTCGACCAGCGCCATCAGGCCGTCGTACTGGGTGCCCGCTGGCTGCGGCAGCGCGCCCAGCTGCTGCAGCGTGGCCTGGTCAAAGGTGGGCAGGATGTCGGGCGCCAGCAGGGTTTGCAGTTGCTCGGGCCGGGCCTGCAGGGCCACTGGCAGATAGGCCGGCTGCCGCGCGCGCCAGCCGTGCGCCAGCAGGTAGTTGGCCACGGAGGCGATGGCGTCCTGCGGGCTGTCGATCAGATCGACCACGCCGTCTGCGTTGCCGTCGCGGCCGTAGAGCCGCCAGCTCGAAGGCATGAACTGCGGCACGCCCATGGCGCCGGCGAAGCTGCCCTGCAGGGTCAGCGGGTCCAGATCGTTGCTGTGGCACAGGCGCAGAAATTGTTCGAGCTCTTTGCGGAAGAACTGGCTGCGCTCGAATGCGCGCGGGTGGCTGCTGGGATAGTCGAAGGCCAGTGTGGCCAGGGCGTCGAGCACGCGGATGCTGCCCATGTTCTGGCCATAGGTGGTTTCGATGCCGATGATGCCGACGATGACGCTGGCGGGCACGCCGCTGCGCGCCTCGACTTCTTGCAGCTGCGGCTGGTGGCGGCGCCAGAAAGCCACGCCGGCCTCGATGCGCGAAGCGGTGAGCAGGCGCTCGCGGTAGGCCTGCCAATCGCGCACCGTGGGGGCGTTGTGCGTCGATGGCGTCATGAGCCGCTTGACGCGGCCGTTGTGCCGCGCTTGCGAGAGCACTTTCCAGGCCCATTCGGCGGAGATGTCCTGATCGGCGGCGAAGCTGCCGGCCAGGTCGTGCAGCTGCGTGGCCCAGGCGTCGCCTTGCGCGGCGCCCTGGGCTTGGGCTGGCGCGCCTGCTGCGCCCAGCCATGTGAGGCAGGCCAGGGCAGCACATGCCAGTGCATGGCGATAGCGGGCGCGGGCAGCTAAGGCGGGGGCGCGAAGTCGGGCGGGCAAGGGGGCAGACACGGGATGGGGGCAATCACGGTGGGGGTGGGGCAGGCCAGCGCAACTGGCGCCAGCGGCGTTCCAATTCGGCCAGGGACGCCACTGGCTGGGCAGCGTAGCGCTGCGCATCCATCAGCAGCAGCCATTGTGCGGCATCGGCCGTGGCCTGGGCGCCAAAAAATCTTTGCATCTCTTGGGCCATGCGGCGCGGCGGCAGGTGCTCGGGCAGCTGCAGGCCGGCCTGGGCCAGGCGCTGGCGGGTTTGTGCCAGCAGGCGCTGCCAGGGGTCTTGGCGCCTGCGCAGCAGCTGCGGCAGGCCCAGGTAGCCCAGGCCGATGAGCAGCACCAGGGCAACGATGAGCAAGGCCAGCTGCGACCAGTTCAGCCGCTGCAGGCCCAGGGTTTGCAACAGCGATTGCTGGCGGCCTTGGTCGTAGTTGAGCACCCATTGCGTCCAGCGGTAGTCGATGGCGTCGCCCAGGGCCTGCAGGCGCAGCAGCCAGCGCGCGCCGGCGCCAAAGCCGCGCGCGCGCTCGTCGGCGCCGGCGCTGTCCAGGGCCTGCGATTGCGACAGCTCGATGCGCTCGGGCGCGATGGCGCCGGTGGGGTCGATGCGCGTCCAGCCTTGCTCGGGCAGCCAGACTTCGACCCAGGCGTGGGCGTCGGATTGGCGCACGGTCCAGACGCCGTCGATGGGGTTGGGCTCGCCGCCCTGGTAGCCGGTGACGATGCGCGCCGGGATGTCGGCCGCGCGCATCAGGATGGCGAAGGCCGAGGCGATGTGCTCGCAAAAGCCTCGGCGGTGCACGAACCAGAACTCATCGGCCGTGTCCTCGCCGTACAGCGGCGGCTGCAGGGTGTAGTGGAACTGCTCTTGCCGCAGCTGCTGCAGCACCTGCGTGATGAGGGCCCGGTCGGCCGCCAGGGTCTGCGCCTGGCCCACCTGGCCCACCTGACCCGCCTGGCGCGGGTGCTGCTCGCGCAGTTGCGCAGCCCAGGCGCGCGTGCGCGGGTTGCCCTCCTGCGGCAGTTGCAGGTACTGGCGCAGCTGGCTGGGCTTGGCCAGCCGCGCGAACTGCCCGCCCAGATGGCTGCTGGCCTGGTAGCGCGTGGCGCTGTTGAGCGGGCGCCGGCTGTTCCAGACCAGCTCGTGGCTGAGCGTGCTGTGCAGCCCGCCGGCCTGCGGCTGCACTTGGGGCAGCCACTCCAGCGGCAGCAACCAGCGCTGGCCGTGTGGTTCGAGCACGGTTTCGTAGCGCACGGCCGGGCCGCTGGGCTCGAAGGGGTTGTAGGCCGTGCCCGGCTCGGCCTGGGGCTGCACGGGCATGTCGCCGCGCGCCGTCCAGTGGCGGCCCTGCAGGTGCGAGAGCACCGGGCCGCGAAAGTACATCTGCCCCTGGCTGGGGATGGGCGAGCCGGGCGCAAAGCGCAGCCGCAGCGCGATCTCGCGGCTTTGCGCCAGCTGGCTGATGGTGCCCACCTGCATGGAGTCGGACAGGCCGGTGCGGCCCTGGCCGGGCGCGTTGGGGATGCCCCACAGCGGCGCAAAGCGCGGAAACAGCACGTACAGCGTGCCAATCAGCGGCAGGCCGATGAGCAGCAGCAGCGCGGCGCTGCGCGCCGCATCGCGCAGCGGCGGCCGGCCCACGGGCTTGTGGGCGTTGACCAGCGCCGTCAGCAGGCCCCAGAACACCAGCACCATCAGCAGGGCCACGGGCAGGGTCTGGTTGAACAAGAACGTGGTGACGATGCAGAAAAAGCCCAGGAAGAACAGCACCAGGGCATCGCGCCGGGTGTGCATCTCCAGCGTCTTCAGGGCCAGCAGCATGAGCAGCAGCGTCAGCGCCGCGCCGGAGACCGATTGCTGCGTGAGCACTTCAAAGCCCGCGCCCAGCAGCGCCAAGGCCAGCAGCAGCGCCAGTTGCCAGCGCCTGGGCAGCTGGCGCTGGCGCAGCGTCAAGGCAAAGCGCCAGCCCAGCAGGCCCAGCGCGAACACGCCGGCCCAGGTGGGCAGCGCGCGCGCCATTTGCAGCGCCAGCAGGCTGAGCACGGCCAGCAGGAACAAGGTGTCGCGCGTCTGGCGGGGCTGGGCGTCGAGCCAGCGAAAGAGGCGGTGCTTCATCGTGTCGCTCCGGGGGCGGGCATGGCGTTGCTGCGCGCCGCAGGCGGCGTTCAACTCAGCGCCAGCGCCTTGAGGCACTGGTGCATGTGCGCCGGGCCTTGGCCCGGCGGGATTTGCCGCTGCGGCAGGCGCAGGCCGTAGACGCGCTCTTGCGCATGGGCGGCCAGCACCCAGGCGCACAGGCGGCTGAGGATGGCCTCGGGGTGCTGCAGGCCAGTGGCGGCGTGGTCCAGCCACAGCTCGCTGGCTTGCTGCTCGGTCTGGTCGCGGCGCACCCAGTCGCCGCTGCCGGTGGCCAGGGCCGTGGCGGTTTTCTTCCACAAAATGGATTTGATCGGGTCGCCGCGCTGGTAGCTGCGAAAGCCCTCCAGCTCGAACGAGGCCGTGCGCGCCGAGGACAGGCCGGCCTGCCCGGCGCTGTACTGCGCCGGCAGCGCCGGGGCGTTGGGCTCGGGCGCGGGATAGACCAGCAAGCTGGCGGCGGGGCGCCAGATCGACCAGACCCGGAAGGCGCCGATGGGGTAGCGCGTCTCGATGTTCAGCGCCGGGCAGGGGTGCTGGCCGCGCGGCAGCGGCGGCAGGCTCAGTGGCACGGCCAGCGGCTGCCCGGCGGGCACGTCCACCACGCTGGCGTGCTCTTCGGGCTGGCCTTGCGCGCGCAGCGCGATGGCAAAGCGCGCGCCCCTGCCGGGGTGCTGCAGCACCAGCGGCAGGCGCGCTGGCTGGTGCGCGAACCAGGGCGGCGGCTCCTGGCAGCGCAGTTGCAGGCCGCGCAGGTTGCCATGCGCCACCAGTACGCTCACCAGGCCCACGCCTGCGAGCATGAAGGTGAACAAAAAGCCCAGGTTGATCTGGTAGTTGATGGCGGCGATCAGCAGCAGCACGGCCGTCAGGCCCAGCATCCAGCCAGCGCCGCTGGGCAGCACGTAGAGGTTGCGCTGCGAGAGCTGCCAGTGCGCCGTGCGCGGCAGGCGCTGCTCGATCCAGGCGTTAAGGCGCTGGCGCAGCGAGCGGGGCAACAGGCGTGGCGCGGGCATCGCAGGCTTCAACGCAGCGGCACGGCCTGCAGCATAGCCTGCACCTGCTCGGCGGCGCTGCGGCCGGCCTGCGAGACGGGCACCAGCCGGTGCGCAATGGTTTGCACCAGCGTGGCCTGCACGTCATCGGGCGAGACGTGCGCATGCCCCAGGATCCAGGCGCGGGCCTTGGCCACGCGCAGCAGCGCAATGGCCGCGCGCGGGCTCAGGCCCTGCACGAACCACTGCCCCGAGCGGCTGGCTTCGATCAGATCGAGCACGTAGTCCAGCAGCGCCGGGGCGGCATGCACTTGCAGCACGGCCTGCTGCATGGCCAGCAAGTCCTGTGCATCCACCAGCGGGCGCAGTTGGCGCAGCTGCTGGCGGTGGCCATTGGCCTGCAGCAGTTGGCGCTCGGCCTCGCGCTCGGGGTAGCCCAGCGAGATGCGCATCAGAAAGCGATCCAGCTGCGACTCGGGCAGCGGGTAGGTGCCCAGCTGCTCGCGCGGGTTTTGCGTGGCGATGACGAAGAAGGGCTGGGGCAGGGGCCGGGTGGCGCCTTCGGCCGAGACCTGCTGCTCCTCCATGGCTTCGAGCAGCGCGCTTTGTGACTTGGGGCTGGCGCGGTTGATTTCATCGGCCAGCAGGATTTGCGAAAAGATCGGCCCGGGGTGGAAGACGAAGCCTTGCTGGGCGCGGTCGTAGACCGCGACGCCAGTCAGATCGCTGGGCATCAGGTCGGCGGTGAACTGCACGCGCGCGAACTGCAGGCCGAAGCTGCTGGCCAGGCCGTGCGCCAGCGTGGTCTTGCCCACGCCGGGCACGTCCTCGATCAACAGGTGCCCGCCGGCCAGCAGGCAGGTCACGCCATCGAGCACCTGGGCGGGCTTGCCGACGATGAGCGCATTGAGCTGCTCCAGCACGGCGGCGACTTGGTCTTGGTAGGGCATTTTTGACGTTAAAGTAAGTGCGCCATGGGATGGGGCAGGGGCCTGCGACAGTGCCAGGCCGCATCCAGGTGCGGTGGCAATTTGTCATCAAAACGCACGATGGTAAACAAAAGAAACAGCGGAGACAATGCAATGGCCACAGGATATTTCACCCACCGCGATTGCTGGCTGCACGACATGGGGCCGGTGCATCCGGAGTGCGCGGCCCGGCTGGACGCCATCGAGGATCGGCTGCTGATGAGCGGCGTGCTCGATGCGCTGCAGCGCCACGATGCGCCCAAGGCATCCATCTACGACCTGGAGCTGGCGCACAGCCGCATGCACGTGGCGGCCATGCGCGGGCTGGACTTGCTGATGCAGGAAGAGTTGCAGGCCGGCGGCGATGGCTATTCGCAGATCGACACGGACACCATGCTCAGCCCCCACACCTGGAATGCGGCGCTGCGCGCTGCTGGCGCAGTGGTGGCCGCCACCGAGCTGGTGGTCGAGGGCAAGCTGAGCAACGCCTTTTGCGCCGTGCGCCCGCCCGGCCACCATGCCGAGCACGACAAGGCCATGGGCTTTTGCTTTTTCAACAACGTGGCCGTGGGCGCCATGTATGCGCTGCACCGCTGCCAGCTCAAGCGCGTGGCGGTGGTGGATTTCGACGTGCACCACGGCAACGGCACCGAGGACATCCTGGCCAAGGAGCCCAAGGCCCTGATGGTGGGCTTTTTCCAGCACCCGTTCTACCCACACAGCGGCGAGACGCCCAAGGGCGAGAACATGCTCAACGTGCCCGTGCCGGCCTACACCAAGGGCATGGACGTGCGCGAGATCATCGACATGCTGTGGCTGCCGCGGCTGGAGGCCTTCCAGCCTGAGATGCTGTTCATCAGCGCCGGCTTTGACGCCCATCACGAGGACGACATGGGCCAGCTGATGCTCAACGAGAGCGATTACAGCTGGATCACGCAAAAGCTCGTCGAGGTGGCCCAGCGCCATGCCAAGGGGCGCATCGTCTCCAGCCTGGAGGGCGGCTACGTGCCCGATGCGCTGGCGCGCTGCGTCGAAGCGCACGTGCGCGTGCTGGCTGGGCTGTAGCGAGGGCGGCGCGCACATGGAAGGAGAAGACCGCATGGCTTCAGAGGATTTGCTGCTGGTCGAGCGCCAGCCCCAGGGCGTGGTGCAGATCACGCTCAACGACCCAGGGCGCTTCAACGCGCTGGGCGGCCAGATGCTGGAGGCGCTGATCAACCAGTTTCAGGCGTTGGCCGATGACGCGCAGTTGCGCGCCGTGGTCATTGCCGGCAATGGCAAGGCCTTTTGCGCTGGCCACAACCTCAAGGACATGGCCGCCCACCCGCAGCTGGCCTGGTACCAGGCGCTGTTTGCGCAGTGCAGCCGCTTCATGCTGGCCATCCACCGCCTGCCGGTGCCGGTCATCGCCAAAGTCCACGGCATTGCCACGGCCGCTGGCTGCCAGCTGGTGGCGCAGTGCGATCTGGCCGTGGCCAGCGACAGCGCGCGCTTTGCCGTCAGCGGCATCCAGTACGGCCTGTTTTGCTCCACGCCCAGCGTGCCGCTGGTGCGCAACGTACCGCTGAAAAAAGCCATGGAGATGCTGCTCACGGGCGAGTTCCTCTCGGCGCAGCAGGCCCTGCAAGCCGGCCTGCTCAACCGCGTGGTGCCGGCCGAGCAGCTCGATGCGGCGGTGCAGGATTTGGTGGAGGCCATCGTCGCCAAGCCGCGCATTTCCATCGCGCGCGGCAAGGAGCTGCTCTATGCCCAGCAGGAAATGGGCCTGGAGGCAGCCTACCAGCTCGCCGCCCAGACCATGGCCATCAACATGATGGACGCCGCCGCGCAGGAGGGCGCGCAAGCCTTTGCGCAAAAGCGCCCGCCGCGCTGGCAGCACTTGTGAGCGTCTGCGCAAAAGCTTTGCACGGCCTGTCAAAGCACGGCCTGCGGCGCGTTTGGCCGGCGCAGCCATGAACAGGCCCTAGAATGCCCCGCGTTGCGATTTTTCAAAACCTGAAGCCGAAATCCTCTCGCCAAGGCAGGGCTTCCCCATTAGGAGAGACAACGAAATGACCAAGGTCCTGGTACCCGTCAAGCGCGTGGTCGATAAAGACATCAAGGTGCGCGTGAAGTCCGACAACAGCGGTGTGGACATTGCCAATGTCAAGCACAGCATGAACCCCTTCGACGAAATCGCCGTGGAAGAGGCCGTGCGCCTGAAGGAAAAAGGCGCTGTCAGCGAGGTCATCGCCGTCTCCATCGGCGTGGCCCAGGCCCAGGAGACCCTGCGCACGGCCCTGGCCATCGGCGCCGATCGCGCCATCCTGGTCGAGACCGCCGATGAGGTGCAGCCGCTGGCCGTGGCCAAGCTGCTCAAGGCGCTGGTGGACAAGGAGCAGCCGGGCCTGGTCATCATGGGCAAGCAGGCCATTGATGACGACTCCAACCAGACCGGCCAGATGCTCGCTGCGCTGGCCGATCTGCCGCAGGCCACCTTTGCCTCCAAGGTCGAGCTGGCCGATGGCAAGGCCACCGTCACCCGCGAGGTCGACAGCGGCCTGGAGACCGTGGCCGTGAGCCTGCCGGCCGTGGTCACCACCGACTTGCGCCTGAACGAGCCGCGCTACGTGACGCTGCCCAACATCATGAAGGCCAAGAAAAAGCCGCTGGAGACCGTCAAGCCCGCCGACCTGGGCGTGGACGTGGCGCCGCGCCTGAAGACCCTCAAAGTCAGTGAGCCGCCCAAGCGCAGCGCCGGCATCAAGGTGCCGGACGTGGCCACGCTGGTCGACAAGCTCAAGAACGAAGCCAAGGTCATCTGATCGACGGGAGACAAGACACCATGACGACACTCGTAATTGCCGAACACGACAACGCCAGCCTGAAGGCGGCAACGCTCAACACCGTCACCGCTGCCGCGGCCATCGGCGCCGAGGTGCATGTGCTGGTTGCCGGCCACAACGCCGGCGAGGCCGCCAAGGCCGCCGCGCAGATCGCCGGCGTGAGCAAGGTGCTGCACGCCGATGGCGCCGCGCTGGAGCATGGCCTGGCCGAAAACCTGGCCGCGCAGGTGCTGGCCGTGGCCGACGCCTACAGCCACATCCTGTTTCCCGCCACCTCCAGCGGCAAGAACGCCGCGCCGCGCGTGGCCGCCAAACTGGACGTGGCGCAGATCTCCGACATCACCAAGGTCGTCAGCGCCGACACCTTCGAGCGCCCGATCTACGCCGGCAACGCCGTGGCCACGGTGCAAAGCGGCGATGCCAAGAAGGTCATCACCGTGCGCGCCACCGGCTTTGACGCCGCAGCCGCCAGCGGCGGCTCTGCCGCAGTGGACAGCGTCGCTGCCGTGGCCGACTCGGGCAAGAGCAGCTTCGTCAGCCGCGAGGTCAGCAAGAGCGACCGCCCCGAGCTGACGGCGGCCAAGATCATCGTCTCCGGCGGCCGCGCGCTGGGCAGCGAGGAGAAGTTCAAGGAAGTCATCACCCCGCTGGCCGACAAGCTCGGCGCCGCCATTGGCGCCAGCCGCGCGGCGGTCGATGCCGGCTACGCGCCCAACGATCTGCAGGTCGGCCAGACCGGCAAAATCGTCGCGCCCGAGCTGTACATCGCGCTGGGCATCAGCGGCGCCATCCAGCACTTGGCCGGCATGAAGGACTCCAAAGTCATCGTGGCCGTGAACAAGGACGAGGAAGCGCCGATCTTCTCCGTGGCCGATTACGGCCTGGTGGGCGATTTGTTCACCGCCGTGCCCGAGCTGATCGAGAAGCTGT
>JAUMYI010000041.1 GCA_030528705.1 Comamonadaceae bacterium
TGCGGTATGGGTTTTCCCGGTCTGCGCCTGCGCTGCACGGCCGCCAAGCTCGCCTACACTTAGCGGTTTGTTCGGCGCTGCCGGTACGGCGCGCGCTGCCACCCATGAAAGGAGACAGACTGTGCAAAAAGAGGTCAACGTCGTTTTGCGAGCCGGCGAGGAGTTTCGCCTGCCGGCGCATCAGGAGCTTTCGCCCCAGGAGGCGCGGCAGTGGCTGGATGCGCAGTTCGTCGAGCTCGACTGCGAGCCCATGCGCGCCAGCGGCAAGGTGCTGATTGCCGACAAAGTGCTGGCCATTGCCGCTACGGCCGGCGCTTCCTTGCTGCGTGATCCGGCCTGGAGCGAGCGATTTGCCGCTGCCGTCATTGCGGCGCTGGGCAAGCCGGCCATCAAGGTGGACATCCCGGCCATGTCGGTCAATTTCTGAGCCCCTTGCCCGCTTGCCGGGCAGGCAAAGGGGGTGGGGCCTTGAGTGCGCTCTGGGTAGAATCGGCGCATTGCCGCCGCCCAGGTGGCGCTTTCATTTGCGCACCGCCCCCATGAACACGATTGCCCAACACCCCGTGAGCAGCGCCAAGGCCGCCGACAAGGCGCGGCGCGAAGCCATCAAGCTGGAAAAACGCCTGTGCCGCGAGGTGGGCCGCGCCATCCTGGACTTCAACATGATCGAGGAGGGCGACAAGGTCATGGTCTGCATGTCCGGCGGCAAGGACAGCTACACCCTGCTGGACATCCTGCGCCGCCTGCAAAAGCGCGCCCCGGTGCGCTTTTCGCTGGTGGCCGTGAACCTGGATCAAAAGCAGCCGGGCTTTCCCGAGCACGTGCTGCCTGAGTACCTGCGCGCTCAAGGGGTGGACTTCCACATCGAGACGCAGGACACCTACAGCGTGGTCAAGCGCGTCATCCCCGAGGGCAAGACCACCTGCGGCCTGTGCAGCCGCCTGCGCCGCGCCATCCTCTACAGCGTGGCCGAGCGCCTGGGCTGCACCAAGATCGCGCTGGGCCACCACCGCGACGACATTCTGCAAACCCTGATGCTGAACATGTTCTTCGGCGGGCGCATGAAGGGCATGCCGCCCAAGCTGGTCAGCGACGATGGCAAGCACGTGGTGATCCGCCCGCTGGCCTACATCCCTGAAAAAGACACGCGCCAGTGGGCCGAGTACCAGCAGTTCCCCATCATCCCCTGCAACCTCTGCGGCAGCCAGGACAACCTGCAGCGCCAGATCGTGGGCGACATGCTGCGCGACTGGGACCGCCAATACCCCGGCCGCCTGGAGAGCATGTTCCGCGCCATGCAGCACGTCGTCACCACGCACATGATGGACCCCAAGCTGCACGACTTTCGCCACGCCAAGGCCACCGGCGTGGCCAACCCCGAAGGCGACACCGCCTTCGACCCCGACACCTTCACCGAATCCTTTGCCGCTGCGACCGCGGGCGACACGCTGGGCATTCGCGTCAGCCTCGCCCCTGCCGCCCCTGCGGCGCACCATGCGGAGGCCAGGACGGCATGTTCCTCTTGAAGCATCTCGTTGTGCAGCGCGCCCGTCGGCGCCCCGGCGCCGCGCTGGCGGCCGCCGCGCTGGCAGCCAGCGCCCTGGCGCTGGGCGGCTGTGCCAGCACGCGCGTGGTCGATCACGAAGTGCGCGCCTATTCCACGCTGGCGGCCATGCCCCAGCCGGCCAGCTACCGCATCGAGCGCCTGCCCTCGCAGCAGCAGGACACGCCCTATCGCCGCATGATCGAGCGCCAGGCCACAGAGGCGCTGGCGCGCGTGGGCCTGCAGCGCGACGACGCGCACGGCGCGCTGCGCCTGGAGCTGGGCGCGCAATCGCAACGCTACTTGCCCGACTGGCCCCACTACGGCCCAGCCTGGCCCGACCCCTGGGGCTGGTGGCCCGGCCCGCTGTGGGGCGGCTATGGCTACTACGGCAGTTGGCGCGAGCGCCCGCCCACGCTGTACCTGCGCCAAGTGCGCCTGCTGCTGCGCGATGCCCAGGGCCGCGTGGTCTATGAAAGCAGTGCGCGCTACGACGACATCTGGCGCGACGATGAGGCCATCTTCCGCTCGCTGTTCGATGCCGCGCTCGATGGCTTTCCCACCCCGCCTGAAGGGCCGCGCCGCATCCGCCGCGAGCTGGCGCCGTGATTGCGCCCGAGCAGGCCAGCGCCGGCGCCGATGATTTCGACCTGCCGGGCGGGCAGCGCGGCACCCGCCTGACCCTGATCCGCCACGGCCAGACGGCCTGGAACCAGGACGGCCGCATCCAGGGCCACATCGACATCGCACTCAACGCCCACGGCCTGCGCCAGGCGCAGGCCATGGCGCAGGCCTTGGCTGCCGAGACCGACATCGCCTGCATCTACAGCAGCGATCTGGCGCGCGCCTGGCAGACGGCGCAGGCCTTGCAGGCCCGCTTGGGCAGGCCGCTACAGGCCGAGGCCGGCCTGCGCGAACGCTGCTTTGGCCAGTTGCAAGGCCTGAGCGTGGCGCAAATCTGCGCACAAGACCCGCAGCGCGCCCGCGCCTTCCAGAGCCGCGATCCCGACTACCAGCCGCCGCAGGGCGAATCGCTGCGCCAATTCGCACAGCGCGCCCAGGCCTGCGTCGCTCGTCTGGCTGCGGCCCATGCGGGCCAGCACATTGCGTTGGTCACCCATGGCGGGGTGCTCGATGCGCTGTACCGCCAGGCCACCGGGCTGGATCTGCAGGCCGCGCGCAGTTGGAGCATCGAAAACACCTCCATCCACCGCCTGCTGTGCACGCCCCAGGGCCTGTGCCTGCTGGCCTGGGGCGACGTGGCGCACCTGGAGGGCCTGCCCGCGCCGCAGCCAGGGCCGCAGGCCGCCAGCACTCAGCACTTCGTTTGGTTCTCCAACCAAGGGCGCCCACGGCCTTGGCGGCGGGATAATGGCGCGTTGGCTGCGCCGCTTTGCGCGGCAGCGCCATGTTCACCACGCCATTTCCATTCACCCCCCACACTGAGAGCAGCTTCCATGGCCGAGACCTCCAAAGCCGGTGCAGCCCAGCGCGCCGCCGCCAGCCCCAAGAAAACCCCCGCAACCCGCAAGGCCAGCCTGGGCGACGTGGCCCCGACCGGCAGCCGCAAAGCCACGGCCGAACACGTGGCTGGCAAGGCCGCGCAGGCGCGCCATGTCGAGCTGGCCGAGGCGGCCACCACCATCATCGGCGGCACCAGCCCGATTGAGCAGCGCGCCCATGCGCTGCGGGCGCTGATCGACGGCGCCTCGCAGGACGACCGCGAAGCCCTGCGCAAGGCCCTGCTGGCCAAGAGCGGCAAGGGCTCGGCTGACAAGCCCAACCCGGATGAGGAACTCTCCGAAGGCTGGCGCGATGGCGCCTACCCCTACAAAAACCTGCTGCGCCGCAGCGTTTACGAAAAAGACAAATTCAAGCTGCAGGTCGAGCTGCTCAAGCTGCAGGCCTGGGTCAAGGAAACCGGCCAGCGCGTGGTCATCTTGTTCGAAGGCCGCGACGCCGCCGGCAAAGGCGGCACCATCAAACGCTTCATGGAGCACCTCAACCCGCGCGGCGCGCGCGTGGTGGCGCTGGAAAAGCCCACCGACACCGAGCGCGGCCAGTGGTACTTCCAGCGCTACGTGCAGCACCTGCCCACCGCTGGCGAGATCGTGCTGTTTGACCGCAGTTGGTACAACCGCGCCGGCGTCGAGCGCGTCATGGGCTTTTGCAGCGAGAAGGAATACCAGGACTTCATGCGCCAGGCGCCCGAGTTCGAGCGCCACCTGGTCAGCAGCGGCGTGCACCTGATCAAGTTCTGGTTCAGCGTCAGCCAGGCCGAGCAGCGCCGCCGCTTCAAGGAGCGCGAGGGCCACCCGCTCAAGCAATGGAAGCTCAGCCCCATTGACAAGGCCAGCCTGGACAAGTGGGACGATTACACCCGCGCCAAGGAGGCCATGTTCTTCGAGACCGACACCGCCGACAGCCCCTGGACGGTGGTCAAGAGCGACTGCAAGAAGCGCGCGCGCCTGAACGCCATGCGCTACGTGCTGCACAAGCTGCCCTACACCGGCAAGAGCCTGGAGCAAATCGGCAAGCTCGACCCGCTGATCGTCGGCCGCGCCCACGTGGTCTACGAGCGCGGCGAAAAACCCAGCGCGCTGCTGTGATGGCGTCTTGATTGAGCGGTTCAGCCGCTGCCGCGCTGCCAGCACCATTGCAGCAGCGTGCGTGCGGCCTGCCAGCCGTGCATACGCCCCAGCGGGGCGGCGCTGGCGATGTCGATTTTCAGCAATTGGCCGCCGTGCTGGCCGTGCAGCTGCGTCAGCAGGGCCTGGGTCTGCAACGTCACGGCGTTGACCACCAGGCGGCAGTCCGGCGGCAGCTGCGCCTGCAGCCAGGCAAACAGCGCGGTATCAAAGCCCCCGCCGACGAACACCGCCTGCGGCCTGGGCAAGGGCGGCGCGCCGTCCTGCGGCTGCAGGGCCGCTGGCGCCGTGCCCTGCAGCACCTGCAGGCGCTGCTGCAAGCCAAATCGCAGGGCATTGGCGCGGATGTTGGCAGCGCGCGCGGGCCGGGCCTCGACGCTGGTGGCGCTGCCGCCGGCCAGGCACCATTCCACGGCCACGGCGCCGGAGCCGCCGCCGATGTCCCACAGATGCGCGCCGCGCACCGGCGCCAGCGCGGCCAGCGTCAGCGCGCGCACCGGGGCCTTGCTGATCTGGCCGTCGTGGGCAAACCAGTCCTCGCTGCGGCCGGGCACGGCGGGCAGGGCGCGGCCGCCGGCGGCGCGCAGCGCCACGGCCACCGGGGCCTGGGCCGGCTCGGCCTGCAGCGCGGCGATGGCCTGCTGCGCCGCAGGCCATTGGCGGCAGCGCGCCTGGGGCCCGCCCAAGGCTTCAAGTACCCAGTACGGGCTGGCGCCCCAGCCCTCGGCCTGCAGCCATTGCGCCAGCGCCAGCGCCGCCGCGCCGTCGCGCAGCAGCGCAATGCACTGGCGCCCTGGCGCCAGCAGCGCCAGCAGTTGCTGGTGCGCGCCGGCGTGCAGGCCCAGGCAGTCGGTGTGCTCCAGCCGCCAGCCCAGCTGCGCGGCCACCAGCGAGAATGTCGGGCTTTGGCCCAGGCTGCGCCATTCGTGCGGCGCCAGGTGCGCGGCCAGGCTGCCGCCGGCGCCGAACCAGAAGGGGTCGCCCGAGACCAGCGCCACGACCTGTTGCCGGCCGCGCAGCGCCAGCAGCTCGTCGAGGGCGAAGGGCACGGGCCAGGGCCGGCCGCGCCCGGCGGGCTGCAATGCCACCTGGGCCAGCGCCAGGTGGCGCGGCGCGCCAAAGACGGTCTGGGCCTGGGCCAGCGCCTGCTGCGCGGCGGGGCACAGGCCTTGCAGGCCGTCCTCGTGCAGGCCCACCAGAGTCAACCAAGGAGAGTCAATGGAATCGGCCATGATGCATGTGCTCCTGCTGGGCGGCACCAGCGGCGCCAGCGCGCTGGCGCAGCGGCTGCACGCCAGCGGCATTGCGGCGCTGTTTTCCTACGCGGGCGCCACGCGCGCGCCGCTGGCCCAGCCGCTGCCCACGCGCTGCGGCGGCTTTGGCGGGCCAGAGGGGCTGGCGCATTTCATCCGCGCTCAGGGCATCAGCCACGTGGTCGATGCCACGCACCCGTTTGCCGCGCAGATGAGCCGCAATGCCTGCGCGGCCTGCGCCGCCACGGGCACGCCGCTGCTGGCGCTGGAGCGCGCGCCCTGGCGGCCGCAGCCGGGCGATGCCTGGATCGAGGTGCCGGACATGGCCGCTGCCGCGCAGGCCCTGCCCGCCGCTGCCGCGCGCGTCTTCCTGGCCATTGGCCGCAAGCAGTTGGCGGCCTTTGCGGCCAGGCCGCAGCATTTTTATTTGCTGCGCCTGGTCGATGCGCCGCAGCCGGGTAGCCTGCCGCTGCCGCACGCCCAGGTGGTGCTGGGGCGCGGGCCGTTCAGCGCCGAGCAGGATTTGCAGCTGCTGCGCGCGCACGGCATTGGCTGGGTGGTGGCCAAGAATGCCGGCGGCGATGCCACGCGCGGCAAGCTCGATGCGGCGCGCGCGCTGGGCCTGCCGGTGGTGATGGTGCAGCGCCCGGCACTGCCCGAGCGCGCGCGCACCGAGCAGGTGGAGGCGGTGCTGCACTGGCTGGCTCATGGCGCGCTGCCTGCGGCCGGGCCGGGGGGCTGAGCGGCTGGCTGATGGGCGCTTGGGCCTGGCGCGCCGGGGTAATGGCGCGGCGTGTAGATCCACTGCCGCTGCGCGCCGCCGATGCGGCGCGTCAGGCGGTTGCCCACCAGCACCACGGTGCGCATGTCGGCCATCTGCGGCTCGGCCTGCTGCAGTGGGCAGCACAGCAATTGCTCATCGGGCGTGCACACGGCGCGCGCGAAGATCAGCAGGCGCTCGGGCTCGCAGTGCGCGCGCAGCAGTTGCAGCAGCCGCGCAAAGCCTGCGGGGCGGCTGCGCGAGCGCGGGTTGTACAGCGCCAGCGCAAAGTCCGCCTCCAGTGCCAGGCGCACGCGCTGCTCGATCACGGCCCAGGGTTTGAGGTTGTCCGAGAGGTTGATGCAGCAAAAATCGTGGCCCAGCGGCGCGCCGGCGCGCGCGGCGGCGGCCAGCATGGCGGTGATGCCGGGCAGCACCTCGATGTCCAGCGCCAGCCACTGCGCGCGCTCGGGCGCGGCGGCGCATTCGATGGCCTCGAACACCGCCGCGGCCATGGCGAACACGCCCGGATCGCCCGAGGACACCACGGCCACCTGCCGCCCCTGCGCGGCCAGCGCCAGCGCATGGCGCGCGCGGGCCAGCTCCTCGCGGTTGTCGCTGGCGTGCCAGGCTGGGGGCTGTGCGCCGGGCAGGGCTTGCAGCAGTTGGCGCGCCCGCTGCACATAGGGCAGGTAGCCGACGACGTCGCTGGCGGCCTGCAGCGCCTGCAGCGCCGCGCCCGTGGCATGGGCGGCATCGCCCGGGCCCAGGCCGACGATGCACAGGCGGCCTGCCGCAGCGGCCGCCAAGTCGTTGCCGGCGTTGGCGTTGGCGTTGTTCAGCATGGCGCGGCCTCCGGCCGGCGGCCCTGGCCATGCACCAGCACGATGGCGAAATAGGGGCAGGCGTCGCCGGGCACTTCGCTCAGCCGCGCCACCTGCTGATGGGCCATAGTGCCGTGCTGCACCAGCCAGGCCTCGTCCAGCCGGCCAGCGCGCGCCAGCGCGCGGCGGATGCGCGGCAGGTTGCGGCCGACCTTCATCACCACCAGCGCCTCGGCGCCGTGCATGCGCCGCGCCAGCTCGTCCTCGGGCAGGGTGCCGGGCAGCACGGCCAGGGCGTCGTCGCCCCAGGTCATGGGCTGGCCCGTGGCATGCCAGCAGCCCACCATGCCGGGGATGCCGGGCACGACCTGCAACGCCACGTCGCCGCGCGCGCGCAGCCGCGTGTACAGGTGCATGAAGGAGCCGTAGAAGAACGGGTCGCCCTCGCACAGCACCACCACCTGCGCAGCGCGCGCCAGTTGCGCCAGGCGCTGGCACCAGTGCTCGTAAAAGCTGGCCAGCGCCTGCGTGTAAGCCGGGCTGTGCAGCGCGATTTCGGTGGTGACGGGGTACTCCATCGGGTACTCCTGCACGCCCGGGGCCAGCAGGCCTTGCACGATCTGGCGCGCCTGACCGGGGCGGCCCTGCTTGCGGAAGTAGGCCACGTGCCGGGCTTGGCAGACCAGGCGCTGGGCCTTGACGCTCATCAGCTCCGGGTCGCCCGGGCCCAGGCCGACGCAGACCACGCCCGGCGCGGCGGCAGGCAGCGGCTTACTCTGCATGGCTGGCCAGGGCGTTGATGGCGGCCACGGTGACGGCCGAGCCGCCCAGCCGGCCACGCACCACCAGCGCGGGCGCGGGCAGCTCCTGCAACAGCGCCTGCTTGGATTCGGCTGCGCCGACGAAGCCCACCGGGCAGCCGATGATGGCCGCCGGGCGCGGGCAGTCGGGCTGTTGCAGCATGTTCAGCAGGTGGAACAAGGCCGTGGGCGCATTGCCGATGGCCACCACCGCGCCGGCCAGTTGCGGCCGCCACAGCTCCAGCGCCGCGGCGCTGCGCGTGGTGCCCAGGCGTTGGGCCAGCTCGGCCACGCCGGGCTCGTGCAGCGTGCAGACGATGCGGTTGGCCGCTGGCAGGCGCGCGCGCGTAATGCCTTCGCTGACCATGCGCGCATCGCACAGAATGGGCGCGCCGGCCTGCAGCGCCTGCCGCGCCGCGCGCGCCATGCCGGGCGAGAACTGCACCTGCTCGGCCAGCTCGATCAGGCCGGCGGCGTGCACCATGCGCACCACCACGGGCTCTTCGTCGGCGTCGAAGCGGCTCAGCTGCGCCTCGCTGCGGATGATGGCAAAGGACTGCCGGTAGATGGCGGCGCCGTCGGTTTCGTAGATGTGCGGCATGGGTGCCCTGAATCGGAATCTTGCTGAAAAAACAGGGCGCTATTGTCGCGCAGCGCCGCTGTATCCATCGGCTGGCCGCGCGCTTGCGCGGCCCCCTGGGGCAGCAGGGCAAAGCGGCTCTGGTCTTGGCTTTGTACGGCGCGCAGCGTGAGCGTGGCCTGCTCGGGGCGGGCGCAGTCCTTGGCGCAGCCGCTGACGTGCAGGTGCCGGCCAGGCGGCACCTGCGGCGCCAGCGCCAGTGCCAGTGGCTGGGTGGGGGCCAGGGCCTGCTGGCAGCCTGGCGCCCCGGCGCAGGCCGAGACGCGCAGACGGGCATCGTCGGCCGCGCCGATCCAGTGGCGGGCGTCATCCAGCCCGGCCAGGCGCAGCCAGTGCGCGCTGGGTGGCAGCGCCGCCTCGATCAGCAGCATGCGCCATGGCGTGATGCGCAGCATGGGCGCGCTCGCGCCTGCCGCGGCCAGCCTGGGCAGGGCCTGGGCCAGGCGCGAGAGCGCCGGCGCGCCGATGCGCCCCAGCGGCGCGGCCAGCAACAGGCCGTGGCCGGGCAGCCAGCCCGGCTCGGGCGGGGGCGCTGGCGTGGCGGCCTGTGCGCTGCCTGATTTGCGATGCAGTGCCGAGGGCGGTGGCAGTTGCACTGCCAGCGGCAGCGGCCAGGGCGGCAGTTGCTGGCCGTGGCGGGCCTGCCAGTGCGCCAGCAGGCTGGCCATGCGGCCGGGGGGCTGGCCCAGGGCGCGGCGCTGCTGGGCCTGGGCCGCGCACCATTGCGCCAGCGCCAGGGCGCTGGCCAGTGCGGCGGTGGCATCGGGCGCGGCCAGCGCCCAGGGCTGGCCGTCAATTTGCAGTTGCCAGGCAGCCTCGCGCTGGCCGGGCGCGGGCGGCAGGCGCAGCAATTGCAGGTCGCCTGGCAGCGCCGCCGATCCGGGCCTGTCGCCTGCCGGGGCATGGCCGATGGCCCAGCCGAACTTGGCCGGCAGCCCATCCAGGCCGGGGCTGTGCGCCAGCGCCTGCTGCAGCGCCTGGGCCATGGCCAGCAGGCCGTCGCCGGGCTGCCACAGCGGGTCGATGACGAGGTTGCGCAGGCGCTCCTGGCGCGCATCGGCATCGAGCAGGCCGGCTCCGGCCAGGGCGCGCAGCACGGCTGGGTGACGCGCAGCTTGCAGGCCGCGCAACTGCAGGTTGGCGCGGCGCGAGAGTTCGATCACGCCCGTGCCGTGCGCCTGGGCCAGGCGGGCCAGGCGCAGGCCCTGGCGCGCGCTCAGGCGGCCCAGCGGCGGGCGCACGCGCAGCACCAGCCCGTCGCCGCTGGCCATGGGCTGCCAGGCGCCTGGGCACCAGCCGCGCACGGCCGCTGCGCCGGGCGGCGGCGGGGTGGGGCTCAGCGTTGGCGCACCATCCATGTGAACACCCCCAGCGCCAGCAGGGTGTAGGCCAGGGCCGGGGCGGCCGCCGTGGGCAGCGGCGGCCAGCCGCGCAAATTGCCCATGTAGCCCAGCACGTTGTTGAGCATCAAATAGCTGATGCCCACCAGGATGCCGATGAACATGTAGCCAACGATGCCGCCGGAGCGAAAGTGCAGATAGGCAAAGGGCAGGGCCAGCACCACCATCACCAGGCAGCCCAGCGGGTAGAACACCTTGCGCCACAGCTCCAGCTCGAAACGCTGGGTGGATTGGTCGTTGGCGCGCAGGTGGCGCACGTACTCCAGCAGCTGCATGGTGGACATGCCATCGGATTTGAGGATGGCGGCATTGACCATGGCGCTGGTGATGCCGGTGGGCCAGGCCAGCTCATCATGCCGCTGCACCTGCATGGGGGCGAGCGTGGCCTCCAGGCTGCCGTCGGCTTGCAGCGCCGGGGTGCCGCTTGGTGCGGGCAGGGTTTCCTCCTGCGCCTGCTGCAGTTGCCACAGGCCGGGGCGCACCTGGGCGCTGTCGGCGTGGATCTGGCGGCTGAGGCGGCCATCGGCGGTGAACTCGAAGATGCGGATGCCCTGCATCTGCCGGCCATCGGCCTGCAGCGCGGTGACGCTGACGATGCGCGAGCCCTCGCTGTGGCGCTCGCGCAGCCAGGCGCCAGCGCCGCCGCCGGCGACGATGCGCCCGCCCAGGTGCTGCGCGCGCAGCAGCTGCGCCGAACGCTCGGCCCAGGGGGCGATGTAGTCGCCCATGACGAAGGTCACGGCGGTGAACAGCAGGCCCACGCCCAGCAAAATGCCCAGCGCCTGGCCCGGCCCCAGGCCGCCGGTGCGCAAGATGGTGAACTGCGAGGTCTTGGCGTAGCGCGCCATCACGAACACGGTGCCGATCAGCACGCAGATGGGCAGCAGCTCATAGACGTGCATCGGCGCGGAGAAGGCCATGTGCGTGAGCGCCTGCAGCATGCCGTAGCTGCTTTGCACGCCGCTGCGGCTGACGAAGCGGCTTTCGCTGATCAGGTCGAAGAACAGCAGCAGCGCCAAAAAGGCGGCGGTGGTCATCGCCACGGTGGCGATGATCTCTTTTTGCAGCATGCGGGTGACCAGCTTCATGCCAAGGCCTCCCGGCGGCGCCACAATTGCTGCACCGACCACTGCGCATTGCGCGCCCAGAGCCAGCAGATGCCGATCAGCAGCACGCCGCCGTGCAGCCCCAGCAGCCAGAGGCCGCCGGGCACGCTGCCGCGCGCCACCCAGTTCTGCCCCAGCGTGAGCAGGTTGAAATACACCACGAACACCAGCAGCGCCGTGACGATGTGGCCCATGCGGCCCGAGCGCGGGTTGCTGCTGGTCAGCGCCAGCGCCAGCAGCACGTAGTTGACGGCCGCCAGCACCAAGCCGGCGCGCCAGACCAGCTCTGCCGTGTAGGCGCGGCGCAGCTGCTGGGCCTCGCGCGCGCTGGGCGGCGGGGCATCGGGCCCGGCCAGGGAGACGGGCGGGGCCACGCCGCGGATGCGCGCCAGCAGCTCCAGCGTGGGGGTGGAGCGGATCGTGGCCTGCGCCGTGCCGATCGGGTCGCGCTGCAGCAGCGCCTCATACTGCGCGAACTCGGCCACGCGCAGCGCCGGGCGCTCGCCGCGCAACTGCTCGGCGCGCTGGCCGGTCTCCAGCACGATGCGGCTCTGGCCCTGGCCCTGCACCAGGCTGGCGTGGCGCGCCGTGGTCACGGCGCTGTGCTCCTCGCCCTGCTGGGCAAAGAAAATCTGCCGCGCCTGCTCCAGCGAGCTGCTGTCGCGGTCGACGAAGAACACGCTCTCGCCGCTGGAGGAAATCTGAAACTCACCGGGCGCGATGCGATCGAGATCGCTGCGCTGCTGGAACTGGTGGCGCAAATCCAGAATCCGCGCCTGCGACCAAGGCCAGCCCAGCAGCGACAGCACGGCAATGGCCAGCAACAGCGGCCAGGCAAAGCGCAGCAGCGGCGCGAGAAAACCGCCCAGCCCCTGGCCGCTGGCAAACCAGATCACCATCTCGCTGTCCTGGTACATGCGCGCCAGCGTGCCGATGATGGCCACGAACAGGCTCAGGCTGAGCACGATGGGCATGTAGCCCAAAACGGTGTAGCCCATCACCAGCATAATGTCGGACGGACTGACCGAGCCCTTGCTGGCTTGGCCCAGCGTGCGGATCAGCATCAGCGTGACGACCACGGTCAACAGCACCGTCAGCGTCCCCAGGAAAGTGCGCGACAAATCCTTGCGCAAGGCGGCATCGAACAGCATGGCTCAGGACGGAATGAGAAAACTCTCGAACAAGGCAACGATTGGAGAAAGACACGCCATGGCGATGACGCTGGAATTGAAGACCCTGAGCCTGCGCAGCGCAGCCCAGGAAAAGGCCGACCTGCTGCTGTTGCTGGTGCCCCAGGCCGGGCAGGGGCAGGAAGCACAGGCCGCCCAGGCGGACGAAGGCCAGGGCGCAGCGGCGCTGCGGCAATTGCTGCAGCAGGCGCAGCAAAGCGGCGACTTTGACCCGGCCAAGGCCGGCAGCCAACTGGCGCTCTACAGTGTCGCACAAGTCGCTGCGCGCAAAGTCCTGCTGCTGGGCGTGGCCCAGGCTGCGCCCGCGCAGCTGGGCAAGGCCATCGAAGGTGCGGCGGCGCAGCTGCGCCAAAAAGGTGTGAAGAAGGCCGTGGTGCTGGCGCTGGGCGATGCCGCGCAGCACGATGCCGCCGTGCAAGCCCTGGCGCGGGCCCTGAGCGCGGCAGCCTACTGCTACCGCCAGACCAAGCCCAGCGAGCCCGAGGTGGCGCTGCAGAAGATCGTGCTGGGCGTGGCCAGCAAGGCGCGCGCCCAGGCCGCGTTCGAGCAGGCGCTGGGTGTGGCCGCCGGCATCGAGTTGGCGCGCGAGCTGGGCAATCTGCCGGCCAACCACGCCACGCCCACGCGCCTGGCGCAGACCGCGCGCGAGCTGGCCAAGGCCAAGGGCATCAGCGTCAAAGTGCATGCGCGGCGCGAGCTCGAACGCCTGAAGATGGGCGCCTTCCTGGCCGTGGCGCAGGGCTCGGCCCAGCCGCCGCAACTGATCGAACTGCACTACCAGGGCGCGCCCAAGACGCAGCCGCCGGTGGTGCTGGTGGGCAAGGGCGTGACCTTCGACACCGGCGGCATCTCCATCAAGCCCGCCGCCGGCATGGACGAAATGAAATTCGACATGTGCGGCGCCGCCAGCGTGCTGGGTGTCTTCCAAGCCCTGGCGCGCCTGCAGCCGCGCATCAACGTCGTGGGCCTGGTGCCGGCCACCGAGAACATGCCCGGCGGCAAGGCCGTCAAGCCCGGCGACGTGGTCACCAGCATGAGCGGCCAGACCATCGAAGTGCTCAACACCGACGCCGAAGGCCGGCTGATCCTGTGCGATGCGCTCAGCTATGCGGCGCGCTTCAAGCCCAGCGCGGTGATCGACATCGCCACCCTCACCGGCGCCTGCGTGATCGCGCTGGGCGGCGTGCGCAGCGGCGTGTTCGCCAGCGACGATGCGCTGGCCCAGGCCCTGCTGCAGGCTGGCGAGGCCGCCCAGGACCTGGGCTGGCGCATGCCGCTGGACGACGACTACGGCCAGGGCCTCAAGAGCGCCTTTGCCGACATGGCCAACGTCGCCGGGCGCGAAGCCGGGGCCGTGACGGCGGCCAAGTTCCTGCAGAAGTTCGCCGGCGATTGGCCCTGGGCGCACCTGGACATTGCCGGCACGGCCTGGAAAAGCGGCAGCGCCAAGGGCGCCACAGGCCGCCCCGTGGGCTTGCTGACGCACTATCTGCTGGGCCTGGCCGCAGCCCAGAAAACCCAAGCCTCCCAGGCTGCGCCGCAACGCAAACGCGCATCGCCTGGCAGCCAGGCCAGCAAGAAACCCGCGCCGCCGCGCAGCAAGATTCGCCCGGCCGAAAAACGCGCATGATGCCTGCCCCAGCCCCCGGCTGCTGAAGGCGGGGGTGGCAGAAAGTGCGGCCGCCCAGGCTGGCCCTGGGTGGCAAAGCCCAGCAATCAGGGCAATAAAAAAGGGGTTGGACTCTCGTCCAACCCCTTTGGGCTTTGGTGGGCGATACTGGGTTCGAACCAGTGACCCCTGCCGTGTGAAGGCAGTGCTCTACCGCTGAGCTAACCGCCCAAAGCATTTGAAATCCTGCGCCCTTCAAGGCAAGCGCGCACTATACCATCTTTTTTGCTGCCTGCCCGGTGCAATGGGGCAAATTTCGTGCGGGGCAACAAAAAAACCTGCGCTGGCGTAGGCCTGCGCAGGTTTTCTTCTCTGCTGTTGCCCCTGCCGCCAGCGCGGCGGCAGGCTGCCTGTGCGGGCGTTACAGCAGGCTCTTGAGCAGCTTGCCCATTTCGGACGGGTTGCGCGTGACCTTGAAGCCGCACTCTTCCATCACGGCCAGCTTGGCCTCGGCCGTGTCCTCGCCGCCGGAGATCAGCGCGCCGGCGTGGCCCATGCGCTTGCCCGGCGGGGCGGTCACGCCAGCGATGAAGCCGACCACGGGCTTTTTCATGTGCTCCTTGCACCAGCGCGCGGCTTCGGCCTCATCGGGGCCGCCGATCTCGCCGATCATGATCACGGCGTCGGTGTCGGGGTCGTCGTTGAAGGCCTTCATCACGTCGATGTGCTTGAGGCCGTTGATCGGGT
>JAUMYI010000042.1:0-4048 GCA_030528705.1 Comamonadaceae bacterium
CGATGTCGGCCTGGGCCAGGGCCGGGGCGTCGTTGATGCCGTCGCCGGCCATGGCGGTGGGCCCCAGGCGCTGCTGCAGCGCGGCAATGGCCTGTAGCTTGTCCTCGGGCAGCAGCTCGGCGTGCACGGCCTCGATGCCGGCCTGCGCGGCGATGTGGCGTGCGGCGGCCAGATGGTCGCCGCTGAGCATGACGGTGTGCACCCCCTGGGCCTTGAGCGCGGCAATGGCCTGGGCCGCGCTGGGCTTGATGGCATCGGCCACGGCGTACAGCGCCAGCGCGCGCTGGCCGTCGGCCAGCAGCGTGACGCTGTGGCCCTGCTGCGTCTGCGCCTGCACGAGCGCGGCCAGCGCCGCGGGGTACTGGCCGCGCTCGCTCAGCCAGCGGGCATTGGCCAGCAAATAGGGCTGCGCGCCAATGCGCCCCTGCACGCCGCGCCCGGCCAGGGCCTGAAAGTCCTCGACTGGCCAGTGCGCATCCGGGGCGGCTTGCGCCAAGCCCTGGGCGATGGCCTGCGAAATTGGGTGGTCCGAGCGTTGCGCCAGGCTGCGCGCCAGGCGGTGGCAGGTGGCGGCATCGGCGGCATCGTCCAGGCACTGGGCTGTCACCAGCTGCGGCCTGCCGGTGGTGAGGGTGCCGGTCTTGTCCAGCGCCACGGCGCGGATGCGGCGCGCGCCCTCCAGGTATGCGCCGCCCTTGATGAGGATGCCTTGGCGTGCGGCGGCCGTCAGCCCGCTGATGACCGTCACCGGCGTGGAGATGACCAGCGCGCAGGGGCAGGCGATGACCAACAGCACCAGCGCCTGGTAGAGCGCCTGCGGCCAGCTGGCCTGGCCCAGCAGCGGCAACAGCAGCAGCACGGCCAGGGCGATGGCGAACACCGCCGGGGTGTAGATGGCGGCCAGGCGTTCGACCAGTTGCTGCGTGGGCGCGCGCGAGGCCTGGGCCTGCTCGACGGCGTGGATGATGCGCGCCAGCGTGCTGTCCGTGGCCGGGGCGCTGGCGCGCACTTGCAGCTCGCTGGCCTGGTTGATGGTGCCGGCATAAACGGCATCGCCCGGGCCCTTGTCCAGCGGCAGGCTTTCGCCGGTGATGGGCGATTGGTCCACCGTGCTGTGGCCGTGCTCGACCTGGCCATCCAGGGCGATGCGCTCGCCCGGGCGCACGCGCAGCAGGGCGCCAGCGCCGATGCCTGCCACTGGCTGGCGCAGCCACTGGCCGTCGGCCTGCTGCACCTCGGCCTGCTGTGGGGCCAGCGCCAGCAGGCCCTGGATGGCCTGGCGCGTGCGGTCCACGGCGCGCGCCTCCAGCGCCTCGGCCAGTGCGTACAGGCTCATGACCATGGCCGCCTCGGGCCATTGGCCGATCAGAAAGGCGCCGGTGACGGCCACCGTCATCAGCGCGTGGATGTTCAGCCGCCCCTGGCGCAGCGCCGTCAGGCCCTTGCGGTAGGTGCTGCTGCCGGCCAGGGCGATGGCCAGCGCGGCCAGCGCCATGCCCAGCAGCGCGCCGCCCTGCGGCAGGGCGCTGCCGGGGGCATGGTGCTGTGTGAAGAACAGCAACTCGGCCGCAACGGCCAGGCCCAGCGCCAGCAGCAGCCGGCCGCTGCCGGCCCACAGGCGGGAGCTGCTGGCAGCGCCGCGCTCGGCAGCGCCCGCAGGTAGGGGCTCGACCTGGAAGCCTGCGGCGCGGATGGCGGCCAGCACCGCCGGCAGCTGCCCGGCTGGCGCGGCCAGGCCCAGCAGGCGCTCACTGAGCCGGAACTGCAGCTGGGCAATGCCGGCGATGCCGGCGAGCGCCTGGCGGATTTGGGCCTCCTCGCTGGGGCAGTCCATGTCGGGAATGCGCAAGTCATGCCAGCTTGGGCTGCCGGCATGGCCTTGGGGCGCGGGCGGCGCAGCGGCCTCGCTGTGAGCCCTGTCTGCGCCGTGGGGCGGGGCAGTGCCTGCACAGGCGCTGTGGCAAGCGCAGCAACTGTGGGGCGCTGCCGCAGCGGCGCTGGCGGCTTGGGCTTGCGACTGGGGCGATGGCGTACAGGGCGATGGCGTGCTGGGCGATGGGGGCATGGGCGTGCGCTCCGGGCAGAAGCGGCCAGTATGCCCCAGGCCGGCTTTGCACGAACCGGGCGGCCAGGCGCGCGCGGGCGGCCCCCGGGATGTGCGCAGCTCAGTGCCGCTGGCCCTGCTGCGCCGGCGCGGCCAGCGGCGTGAACAGTTGGGCCGTGTCCACGGCGTCGAAGCGGTATTGCGCGCCGCAGAATTCGCAGCCGATCTCCAGCGGCTGGCCTGGCTGCTCCTGCTGCATGGCCTGCACTTCGGCCTGGCCCAGCGATTGCAGCATGGCTGCGACGCGCTCGCGGCTGCACTGGCAGCCAAAGTGCGGCGTGAGGCCGGCAGCGTCCAGCGGTTGCAGCTGCTCTTGCCAGAACAGGCGGCGCAGGATGGTGGCGCTGTCCAGCGTCAGCAGCTCCTCGCGCGTGAGGCTGCGCGCCAGCGTGGCAATGCGGTTGAAATGCTCGTTCTGGCCCAGCGCGTCTTCGCTGTCGGTGTCCTGCAGCGCGCCGCCCAGATTGGCCTGGCCCTTGACGGGGATGCGTTGCAGCAGCAGCCCGGCGGCCACGCGCTGATCGGCGGCCAGCAGCAGCACGGTGTCGAGCTGTTCGGACTGCTGCATGTACTGCTCCAGCGTGGCCGCCAGCGAGGGCAGGGTCTGGCCCTGGGCGTCGGTCAACGAGACGATGCCCTGATAGGGGCGGTAGCCGGGCTGCTTGTGCTCGGCATCGAGCGTGATGGCGCAACGGCCCTGGCCGTGCACGTTGCACAGCGTCTGCAGATCGGGGCCGCTCAGGGCCTGCAGCGCGGCAGCGGCATCGGGGGCCAGTTGGGCCGTGGCGCGCAGCCGCAGGTTGGATTTGACTTCAGCCACGGCCAGGCGCAGCGGGCCATCGCCCTGGATTTGCAGCACCAGCGCGCCGTCGAAGTGGATGTTGGCCTGCATCAGCACGGCGGCCGCGCCCATTTCGCCCAGCAGCTGGGCCACGCATTCGGGGTAGGGCCCGGTTTCGGTGTTGGCGGCGCGGCGCGCCAGCATCTCCTGCCAGGGGGCATCGAGGCGCACGATGGAGCCGCGCACGGGCAGGCCTTCAAAGAGGAATTTCTGGATTTCGGACATGGGGCGGGCAGAGAGGGCGCGGCAGCGCCTGGGCAAAACGAATGCCGCACAAATGGCGCCGGGGCGGCCGTTTTCAAGCGGCCATGCGGCGGCGCACTGCCGGGACGGGTTGAGTGTTCAGGCCAGGCGCTTGAGGCCCTCGCGAAAACGCTGCGCGTTGTCGCGGTAGTGGCGCGCGCTGTGGCGCAGGGCTTCGATCTCCTGCGGCGTGAGCATGCGCACCACCTTGGCCGGGCTGCCCAGAATCATGCAGCCATCGGGAAACTCCTTGTTCTCGGTGACCAGCGCGCGCGCGCCGACCAGGCAGTTCCGGCCAATCCTGGCGCCGTTGAGCACCACGGCGCCGATGCCGATGAGCGACTCGTCGCCGATCGTGCAGCCGTGCAGCATGACCTGGTGGCCGATGGTCACGTCGCGGCCAATGTCCAGCGGTTTGTCCGGATCGACGTGCAGCACGCTGCCGTCTTGCACATTGCTGCCCGCGCCGACGCGGATGTGGTCGCCATCGCCGCGGATCACGGCGCCGAACCAGACGCTGCTGTGCGCCTGCAGCGTGACGTTGCCCAGCACCGTGGCCGAGTCGGCCACCCAACTGCCGGGCTCCAGGGTGGGGCGGATGCCATCGAGTTCATACAAGGCCATCGGTTTCTCCTCGTCGGTGGGGGCTGTGGGGTTGCAGGCTGCGCCGCCTGGGCGGCGCTTGGGCTGCATTGGGCTGCGATTGTAGGGAGCCTGCACGGGCCGCGCCGCCTACAATCGCCGCCCATGACCGAGGCGCGCCAGACCCACACAGCCGCCGCTGCGACCTCACTGCGCCAGCGGGCGCGGCAGCTGCTGCAGTGGCAAGACCCCACCGCCAAGGCCGAGGCCGTGCTGCA
>JAUMYI010000042.1:4148-12589 GCA_030528705.1 Comamonadaceae bacterium
CTGGCGCGCATGGCGCTGGTGCCGCGCACGCTGGAGGCGCGCGGCCTGGACGCCACGCCCTTGATCCAGCACAAGCTGCGCCAGGTCGATACCGAGGACGCGCACGCCATCTGCGCCGTGCTGGACATCATCTTGCGCGAGGAAGTGGGCCATGTGGCCATCGGCAATTACTGGTACCGCTGGCTGTGCCACCAGCGCGGGCTGGATCCGGTGGCCCTGTATCCGCAACTGGTGGCGCAGTACGAAGCGCCACGCCCCAAGCCGCCGCTGAATCTGAGCGCGCGCCGCGCGGCGGGCTTTACCGAGCAGGAGCTGCATTACCTGCAATGGGGCAGCGAAAACCCGCCGGATGCGGCGGGTTGAGGGTTTGAGCGCCGACAGATAGCCAACAGATAGCCGGCAGAGCTTGCCGAGTGCCTGCTCCTGCTCACAATCTCTGCGCGGCGGGCAAACGCTGCGGCTTTGCGCAGTCTGCGGCCAGGGCTTGCAGCTCGGCGGCGCTGAGCATGCCGGTGTGCGTGCGGCAGATGGCGCCGCCTTGCAGGGCCACGGTGAAGGGCAGGGCGCCGCGCGCGTTGCCGGCGGATTTCATCAGCGCCGCCACCTGGGCGCCGCCGCGCAGCGCAGGCAGGGTGATGCCGCGGCGCTGCAGAAACTGCGCCGCCTGGCGCGGCGTGTCGGTGGCCACCAGCAGCACCGTCCATTGCGGGTGGCGGCGGGCGAACTGCTCCAGCATGGGCAGCTCGGCAATGCAGGGCGGGCAGTCGCGGCCCCAGAAGTTGAGCAGCACCGGGCCGGGCAAGTCGCTGGCGCGCACGAAGCGGCTGCCGTCGAGCGCGGCCAGCTCGAAGGACCAGGGCCGGGCGGGGCGGGCCGCATCGGCCGGAGGCGCAGCCGGCCCCGACTGCGCCAGCGCCGCGGCGCAGGTCAGCAGCGCCGCGCCCGCCGCCCAGCCCGAAAGCCGCGCCGCCAGGCGCTGATGCGGCCTGGCCTGGCCGCGCCCGCGGGCCTCAGAAGGTGAACTTGGCGCCGGCATAGATGTAGCGCCCGCGCATCGGGCCCCAGATGTGGGTCACGTCGTAGCCGCCCTCGGCGTCCACCCACAGCGGGCTTTCCTTCTTGCTCTGGTAGTAGTCAAACAGGTTGTCCACGCCGACGAACAGGGCGACGTTGCGGTGCAGGTTGTACTGCACGCGGGCGTCGAAGGTGGCAAAGCTGGGGCTTTTCCTCAGCTTGGGCGTGCCGTCGAAGTTGTAGCGGTTTTGCTCGCCCGAGCCGTCGTCGTGGAAGCGGTTCAGATCCATTGGGCCGGTGAAGTTGACGCGCGCCGTGGCTTCCCAGGGGCCGCGCTCGTAGTCCAGCGAGAGGAAGGCGCGCGATTTCGGCCGCGCGAACACCAGCGTGCCGGCGGGGAAGCGGTAGTTGAAGACCTCGGCCGCGGCCGAGACCGTCAGCGCCGGCGTGAGCAGGTAGGACAGGTTCACGTCCGCGCCCTGCACCACGACCTTGCTCGGCGAGCTGGTGAACAGCGTCACCGCATTGCCGGCGGCGTCGGTGTGGCTGGGGTCGAGCAGCGCGAAATTCTTGATGCGGTTGTAGTGGTAGGAGCCGGTGACGGCCAGGCGCTCGTCGGCGTAGTTCAGCGCATAGCTCAGGTTGTGCGAGACCTCGGGCTTGTCCAGTTGGCGCTCGATGCGGATGGTGTCCAGGATGCCGTGGTCTTGCTCGAAGAAGCTGGTCGGGGCGCGAAAGCCCTTGCCCAGCGAGAAGCGGCTGGAGACGTGGGCTGTGTGCTGGTACAGCGCATTCAGGCGCGGCGAGACGATGCCGCCATAGACGTTGTGGCGGTCGTAGCGCAGCGAGCCGTTGAGCTCCAGCCGGTCGTCCAAAAAGGTGCTGTAGGCCTGCATGAACAGCGCCGGCACCTGGTAGCGGTAGTTGTCCACGCCGTGCACGGGCTCGCGCGCCTCGGTGATGCCGTGGCTGCGCAGGTTCTCGTAGCGGTAGTTCAGGCCGCCGGTCAGCAGCCAGCCGTTGACGGGCAGTTGGTAGCTGGCCTCGGCGTAATGCTGGGCCTGGCGCGCCTGGTAGTCAGAAAACTCGTAAAAGCTCTCCTGGCGGTGGCGCGCCGTGCCCAGCGCCAGCCGCAGCGCGCCGGCGCCCAAGGGGCGGGTGCCCGAGAGCACGAACTGCTCGCGCCGGGTGTGGATGTATTCCGAATAGCCCAGCCTGCCCAGGTCGTAATCGAGCAGCGAGCCATCGGCGGGGTTGACCCAGCCGTGCGCAATGGGCGAGCCGCCTGCGCCGGCGCTGAAGTCAAACGGATTGCCGCTGGCATCGGCCTGCACGCTGCCTGGGCGGCGGTAAGTCTCCAGCGCGCCGCCGCCGCGTTTCTCGTTGACCAGATCCAGCCGGCCGCGCAGCTTGAAGCCGCCGGCGTCATCGGCAAAAAAGCCCAGCCCGGCCAGGCGGCGGTCGTAGCCGGTGTACTCGGAGATGCCGTCGCCGTTGCCGTCCCAGGCGTCGTGGCGGTTGTAGTTGAGCGTGGCGCTGAGCGCGCCGCCATTGAGCGGCCGCGCCAGATAGGCATCGGCCTGGCGCGAGCCCATGTTGCCCAACTGCGTGCGCAAATGCGCCTCGTTGCGCAGCGGGCGCTTGGTCACCACGTTCACCGTGCCGGCCAGGGCCTCGGGCGCGATCAGGCTGGCGCCGGCGCCGCGCGCCACGTCGATGCGCTCCACGCCGTGCACGCTCACGCTGTCCAGCCCATAGGCCGAGGACACGGAGGAATACATCGGAATGCCGTCGATCAGCAGCGTGGTGTAGCGCCCGGGCAGGTTGTTGAGCAGCACGTTGCGCACGTTGCAGATCGAGCACTCGACCTGCACGGCAATGCCCGGTTTCTTGTCCACGCTCTCGTTGAGGTTGCTCGCGCCGCTGCGCTCGATGCTGCGGGCGCTGATGGATTCGGTCTTGACGATCTCCTCGCGCAGTGCGCCTGGGCGCATCGAGCCCTGGCTGCTGTGCTCTTGCACGCTGATGGTCACGGCCGGCAGCGTGCGCGCTGCATCGGCGCTTTGCTGGGCCTGGGCATGCGCCAGTGGCGCGCTGGCCAGCAGGCACAGCCAGGCGGCGACGGAAACGGGGGACGCGGTGTGAAGTCTGGCGTTGCGTTGACTGTCACGGCAAGACATGAAAGCTCCTTGAGGATGGTGCACAAAGAAGAAAGGCCCAACGCCACACTGGCCGAAGCCACGCTTTGCGCGCCCCCGGCCAGTGCGGCCCCGACTGCAACAGGCATGGTTGCAGGCAGAGTGAAGAAAAACGCAAATCTATAGCATTTGCTAATAAAAGTATAGTGCTTGCTAATTTTTATGGGCGCAGGCGCTGTGCGGCCCAAAGACTGGCAGGCTGGAGATGGCCGCGTGCGGCGGCGCGCTGAGCGGAAACGTCCGTGCTTGGGCGTCATTGCCTCCGGCGCGGCCCAATGCCCGCCTTGCCTGCGCGGGGCAGGCAAGGCGGGCTTGGTGATCGTTTGGGGCAGTGGGGGCGCAGGGCGCGTGGCCCGGGCTCAGGCGGGCAGCCAGAGCTGGGCTTGCAGGCCGCCCAGTGTGGGGCTGGGGCTGAGTTGCAGCTGGCCGCCCCAGCTGTGGGCGATGTCGGCCACGATGGACAGGCCCAGGCCGCTGCCGGGGGTGCTTTGGTCGAAGCGCTGACCGCGCTGGCCGGCGTGCTGCAGATCTTCGGCGGCGATGCCCGGGCCGTCGTCGGCAATGCTGATGCACAGCGCCGGGCGGGGCAGGGCGCTGGCGCTGGCTGGGGCCGGTGCTTGCAGGAGGACGTGCACGCGGCGGTTGGCCCATTTGCTGGCGTTGTCCAGCAGGTTGCCCAGCATTTCCTCCAGGTCGCAGCGGTCGCCGCGCCAGTGCAGGGCCTGGGCACTGGCGTCGGCGTCGAGTTGCCAGTGCAGGCTTTTCTCCGGGCGGATGTGCTGCATCAGTTGCACCAGTTGCTGCAGCACTTCGTGCACCGGCACGGCTTGCCGGTTGGCGCTGGCGGCGTGTTCGTCGCCGCTGCTGCTGGTGCGGCTGAGGTGGCGCTCGATCAGGCCGTTCATGCTTTGCACCTGGGCCAGCACCAGCGGGCCGGGCACCTGCGGGCTGCGGCTGGCCTCGGCGCTCAGGCGCGCCAGCGGGGTTTTCAGGGCGTGGCTGAGGTCGGCGGCGTGGGCGCGGCCGCGCGCGAGCATGCGGGCGTTGCGCTCGAGCAGGGCGTCGATCTCCTGGGCCAGCGGATCCAGATCGGGGCCGTAGCCGCTGCCCAGCGCGGCCTGCCCCGCCTCGCCGGGCGCGCCGCCGCGCATGTGGACTAGGCGCTGCTGCAGGCGCGCCAGCGGCCGCAGGCCCCAGCGCACCTGCAGCGCGGTGGTCAGCGCCGCGCCGATGAACAGCGCGCCCAGCCCCATAAAGAGGATGCGCTGGATGCGCGCCAGGGCCTGCTCGGTCTCCTCGGCGAGCACGTAAACCCGCAGCGTGGCCTGCTGGCCGCCCTGCTCAAGGCTGCGCTGCAGCCCGAGCAGGGCGCGGCCGCGCGGGTCGCGGTTGCGCAGCAAGCCGCTGCGCTCGGCCGGGGCCTGGGGCTGTAGGCTGGCATCCCACAGCGAGCGCGAGTACAGGGTTTGGTCCGGGGCCTGTAGCACCCAGTAGGAGCCGGAGAAGAGCTGGCTGAAGGCATCTTTGTGCATGGCGCTGCCGGTGTGGAGCCATTGCCCGTCTTCGCGCAGGCTGAGCTGGGCCTGGATGCGGTCGGCGCTGTCGGCCAGGCGTTGCGCCAGCCCGCCGTGCAGGCTGGCGCGGATGCTGGCCTGCAGCAGCCAGCCCAGCAGCAGCAACGCGGCCAGGCTGGGCAGCAGGCCCAGCAGCAGCAGGCGGGCGGTCAGCCCCAGGCGCGGCGTCATGCGCTGTGGCGGGCGCGGCCGTTGCCGGGCTGGGCCTGAGCGCCGCCCTGCTGCTGCGGATCGACCAGGCGAAAGCCCAGGCCGCGCTGGGTTTCGATGCGGGCCGCGCCGATCTTGCGGCGGATGCGGCCGATGAGCACGTCCAGCGAGTTGGAGTCCGGATCGAGGTCGCGCGAGTAGACGTGTTCGCTGATTTCGGTGCGGGTGACGGTGGCGCCGGGGCGGTGCATCAGATAGGCCAGGATTTTGAGCTCCTGCGCGGTCAGAGCGATGCCCTGGCCGTCCACGTAGACGCGCTGGGTCATGCTGTCGTATTCCAGCCCGCCCAGGCGCAGCACGGTGTCGCCGCCCCGGCCGCCTTGACTGCCCACTGGCTGGCTGCGGCGCAGCAGCGCGCGCAGGCGCAGCACGACTTCCTCGTGCACGAAGGGCTTGCTCAGGTAGTCGTCGGCGCCGGCCTGAAAGCCCGCGAGCTTGTCGCTCCAGCGGCTGCGCCCGGTGAGGATGAGCACGGGCATGTGGCAGCCGCTTTCGCGCCAGTGGCGCAGCACGGAGATGCCGTCCAGCCCGGGCAGGCCCAGGTCGAGCACGGCGGCGTCGTAGTTTTCGGTCTCGGCCAGGAACACGGCCTCCTGGCCGTCGGCGGTGTGTTCGGCAACGAAGCCGGCTTGGCTCAGCATTTGTTGCAGGCTCTGGGCCAGCTCGGCATCGTCTTCGACGATCAGGATGCGCATGGGAGGGTCAGCGGGCGGGGGAAGGGGAGGTCTCTGTCATTGCATGCCTGGGGCAGGGCCTGCAGCTCTCGCCTTGGAGCTGTCCACGCCTGTTGGCTGGCGCGGCGGCTTCAATCCTTGCGCTTGTGGCGCAGGATGGCGGCGCTGTGCGGCTCCACGTGCAGCTCTACGCTGCCGCCGTGCTGCAATTGGATGTCGACTTCATAGTACCAAGTATCGCCGCTGTTCGATCGCTCGCGCTCGAGCTCGGCCTCGACGACGGTGCCCGGATATTGCGCCAGCAGCCGCTCGAGGATCTCGGCCAGCGGCAGCATGCGCCCGGCCGTGCCGTCCAGATCGGGCGCGCCGCGCAGGATGGCGCCGCTGTGCGCGGCGACGGCCAGCTCCTGCAAATGGCCGTCGGGCTGCAGCAGCTTGATGGCGTACACGGCCTGGCCTTGCTGCGGGGCCTGCAGCTCGGCCTCGATGACCTGGCCCGGGTGCTGACGCGCCAGCTGGCGCAACACCTGCGGCAGCGGCAGCAGGCCGGGCTGCGCCATCGGGGTGTCGTCCAGCTCCACGAGCAGGCCGGTCTCGGCCTGGATGGTGAGTTCGCGCTTGCGGTTGTGCTGGTCGAGCACTTCCACTTCATAGACCGGCCCGTGCATGCGGCTGATCTCCAGCTCGACCTCCAGCACGCGGCCCGGCACGTGCCGTTCGGCGATTTGCAGGATGTCGGCCAGCGGCTTGTAGCGCCCGCTGGAGACGGCTTCGCGCACGCTGCGCTGCTGCTCGGTTTCTGCTGCAGCAGGGGTCGGGGCTGCGGCCAGCAGGGCCAGCGCCAGCGCGGCCGCGCACAGCCGGCCAGCCCTGTGCAGGGCCGGTGGCTGGGGCTGGCGAGAGCGTCCTGAGGTCAGGGTCTTGTGGCAGTGGGGCAAGCGTGCGGGCATAGGGGCGCGATGATGGCAGCGCAAGTCTGAATGAATGATGAATTGCTGCTTCAGCACGTGTTTAGAAGGGCTTGTCAACAATGCCGGCCATACCCGATTGATCAACCCTTGTTTGAAAGGAATCGTATGAACACCGTCTCCACCTCCGCATTGCATGCCCTGCGCAGCCGCCGCGCTGGCCTTGGCGCCGCCGCATTGCTGGCTGCTGCGCTGCTGGCCGGCCCTGCACAGGCGGCAGGCAATGCCTCGCAGGCGCTGCAGGCCATGGCCGATCAGGGCTATGTGGCCATCCATGATCTGGAGTTCAAGCACCAGCACTGGACGGCCGAGGCCACGACCCAGGGCGGCACGCGCGTGCAGCTGCTGCTCGACGGCGCTGGCCGCGTGGCCGAAGTGGGCAACCCCGTCAGCCATGCCCAGATTGCCTCGGTGCAAGACGTGCTGCAACGCCTGCACAGCCTGGGCTATCAGCAGGTGCACGACGTGGAAATGGACGATGGCTTCTGGACGGCCGACGCCATCAACCGCCACGGCGTGCCCGTGGAGCTGACGCTGCACCCGGTGACGCTGGAGCTGCTGGGCGAGGTGGGCGATGACGATCGCCGCGGGCCTGGCGCCGCCCCGCAAGCGCAGCCGCCGGCCTGGGGGCCGCAGGGCGTGCTGCCGGCCAGCGAGGTGATCGCGCGCCTGCAGCGCGCCGGCTATCGCCACATCCACGACCTGGACTTTGACGATGGCTACTGGGAGGCCGAGGCCATCAATCCGGCCGGTTTCCGGGTCGATCTGCGCCTGGACCCGCGCACCGGCGCCGTGCTGCGCGAGAAGTACGACGACTGATTGAGGCCGCGCCCCGCTGGCGTGCAGGCCGGCCGGGGCGCAGCCCAGCCCCCGCATGTGCGTTGCCAAGCCCCCGTCGCCGGGGGCTTTGGCTTGTCTGCGGCGAGGGTTAACTCCAGTGTTGGCACTGGTTAACCTGCCTACAATCGCAGGCTTTCAAGGCTTGGATTGGGTGGCAGAGCATGGGAACGACGCTGGGCATCAAGGTCGATGAAAGCATTCGCGAGCGCCTGCGCCAGGCGGCGCAGCAACTGGGCTGCTCGCCGCACTGGCTGCACAAGCAGGCGTTGCTGGCCTATATCGAGGCCATTGAAAAAGGCGTGCTGCCGCCGGAGCTGGCCTATTGGCAACAGCAGGGCCAGGGCGCGGCCCAGCCCGGCGGCGATGCCGAGGCGGCGGCCTGCTCGGCCTTGCCGGCGCTGGTGGAGAGCAGCGCGCCGTTTCTGGCCCTGGCGCAGGAGGCGCAGCCGCAGTCGGTGCTGCGCGCGGCCATCACGGCCGCCTACCGCCGCCCGGAGAGCGAATGCCTGCCGGTGCTGATCGAGGCCGCGCGCGCCCAGCAGCCCGAGCAGGTGCGCGCGCTGGCCACGCGCCTGGTGCAGGCGCTGCGCGCCAAGCGCCTCAAGCGCAGCGGCGGGGTCGAGGCGCTGGTGCAGGAGTATTCGCTCTCCAGCCAGGAGGGGGTGGCGCTGATGTGCCTGGCCGAGGCGCTGCTGCGCATCCCCGACCGGGCCACGCGCGATGCGCTGATCCGCGACAAGATCAGCCAGGGCGACTGGAAGGCCCATGCCGATTCGCCCTCGATGTTCGTCAATGCCGCCACCTGGGGGCTGATGATCACCGGCAAGCTGGTGGCCGTGCACAGTGAGCGCAGCCTGGGCGCGGCGCTCACGCGCCTGATTGCCAAGGGCGGCGAGCCGCTGATCCGCCAGGGCGTGAACACGGCCATGCGCATGATGGGCGAGCAGTTCGTCACCGGCCAGA
>JAUMYI010000042.1:12689-14391 GCA_030528705.1 Comamonadaceae bacterium
GGCTACCCCGTCTACACCCGCAAGCTGCACACCGACGTGGCCTATCTGGCCTGCGCGCGCAAGCTGCTGGCCGCGCCCGATGCGGTGTTCCCGCAGTTCGCCTCGCACAACGCGCAGACCCTGGCGGGCATCTACCACATGGCCGGGCAGAACTACTACCCCGGCCAGTACGAGTTCCAGTGCCTGCACGGCATGGGCGAGGCGCTGTACGAAGAGGTGGTCGGCCCCGTGGCGCAGGGCAAGCTCGGGCGGCCCTGCCGCATCTACGCGCCGGTGGGCACGCACGAAACCCTGCTGGCCTATCTGGTGCGGCGCCTGCTGGAAAACGGCGCCAACAGCTCCTTCGTGCATCAGATTGGCGACGAGTCCATCCCTATCGAGCAGTTGGTGGCCGACCCGGTGCAGGCCGCGCTGCAATTGCAGCCGCTGGGCCGCCCGCACGATCGCATCGCGCTGCCGGTGGATGTGTACCAAAGCCAGGGGCGGCGCAATTCCATGGGCCTGGACTTGAGCAACGAGCAGCGCCTGGGCTCGCTCTCGGCCGCGCTGCTGGCCAGCGCCGAGCAGTGCTGGCTGGCGCAGCCGGCAGGTGCCGCCAGCGACGAGGCCCAGGGTGCCCAGGGCGACGACCCCGCCTGGCAGGAAGTGCGCAACCCGGCTGACCGCTTCGATCTCGTTGGCCACGTGCGCATGGCCACGCCCGAGCAGGCCCAGCAGGCCGTGGCGCGCGCCGTGGCCGCTGCGCCCATCTGGCAGGCCACGCCCGTGGCCGAGCGCGCCCAGGCCCTGCTGCGTGCGGCGCAATGGCTGGAGGATCAGCTGCAGCCGCTGATGGGCCTGCTGGTGCGCGAGGCCGGCAAATCCCTGCCCAACGCCATCGCTGAAGTGCGCGAGGCCGTGGACTTTCTGCGCTACTACGCGCGCCAGGCCGAGGAGGGCTGGCAGCTGGGGCTGCAGCCGCCCCAGCCGGCCCAGGGCGGCGCGCCCGCTGCATCTGGCCTGCAGGCGCTGCCGCCCGCGCAGCCGCTGCAAGGCGCGCCGCTGGGGCCGGTGCTGTGCATCAGCCCCTGGAACTTCCCGCTGGCCATCTTCGTCGGCCAGATTGCTGCGGCGCTGGCCGCAGGCAACGTGGTGCTGGCCAAGCCGGCCGAGCAAACCTGCCTGATTGCCGCCCAGGCCGTGGCCTTGCTGCACCGCGCTGGCGTGCCCGCCGATGCCCTGCAGTTGCTGCCCGGCCCGGGCGAGACCGTGGGCGCGGCGCTGGTGGCGCACCCCGAGGTCAAGGCCGTGGTGTTCACCGGCTCCACCGCCGTGGCCCAGGCCATCCAGCGCAGCCTGGCCGCGCGGCTGGATGAGCACGGCAAGCCCATTCCCCTCATTGCCGAGACCGGCGGCATCAACGCCATGGTGGTCGATTCCTCGGCGCTGGCCGAGCAGGTCGTGGCCGACGTGCTCAGCTCGGCCTTCGACTCGGCCGGGCAGCGCTGCTCGGCGCTGCGCCTGTTGTGCGTGCAGGAGGACTGCGCCGAGCGCCTGCTGCAGATGCTGCGCGGCGCCATGCAAGAGCTGCGCGTGGGCCGGCCCGATCAGCTCAACACCGACGTCGGCCCGGTGATCGACGCCCAGGCCCAGGCCGACATCGAGCATTACGTGGCGCAGATGCGCGAGGCCGGCTTTGGCGTGCAGCGCCTGCAGCTTGATG
>JAUMYI010000043.1:0-1222 GCA_030528705.1 Comamonadaceae bacterium
CTGCGCCCCAAGCGTTGTGCAGTTTGCTTTGCGCGCCGCTGCTGGGGTCGTGGGTGCGCCCCACGATGCCAAAGCCCAGTTGGGTGGGCGGCGCAGGCACGCTGCCGGCGTAGCGCACGAGGATTTTTTGGCCCTGAGGGTCGGTGCGCTCGCTCAGTTGGCCGTTGCCGTCGTATTGGTAGCGCCAGTGCTGGCCTTGGGAGTCGATGACTTGCTCGAGCCGCCTGGCGTTGCCCGCGCCGCTCCATTGGTATTGCACGCTGTGCCCGGCGCGGCTTTGGATGCGGGTGATGACGCCATCGGTCATGGTGGCCGTCATCAGGGTATTGCCGTGGTGGTCAAGAATGCGCGTTTGTTCTGCGCTGTCATGCACGAATTGCACGCGCACGCCTGTGGGTTTGCTGTAGGCCAGCACGCGCCCTTGGCGGTCGTAGTCGATGGTGTTGCCCAGGCGGTCAAACCATTGCCAGCCGTCTGCACGTTGTTGGATGTAGCTGGGCGCAACGCCACGGTATTGGGCAATGTAGAGGCTGTCTGTGCCGCTGCGGCGGTACAGGGTGCCATTGCGGCCTATGGTCTTGACTTGCCCGCCCAACGGGTCGAGCTCGAAGTCCAGTGGCGCCCAGGCGGGGTTGAGCATCCAGCGCCCTTGCAGCCAGGTGCGCTCTATGGCGACAAAGCCTCCCAGCGCCTTGACGCGCAGGTCGGTGTGGGTTTCTGTGTACTCGGCGTTGGGCCACTGCACCCGGGGCACGTGCAGCGGGTTCATGCCGGGGTAGCAGCTGTAGCGCGCGCCCGCGCCAGCCTCGGCAGCGCCCAGCGCCGCGCTGGCTGACGAAGGGGTCACTGCAATGCCGCTGCCAGAGCGGGCCGAGACGATTTGGCTCTGCGCGCCCGCAAAGGGCCGGTGCTCTATGCCCCGAGGCGCGCCGTGCGTTCTTGTGTCAATGCCACTGCTGGCCGCCACAGGCGCTGCCGCCGCCGCAAACAAGGCATAAGCCAGACCGCCCAGCACCACGCGCCACCGCGATCGGCTTGGCAATGCAACCTCTTCAGCCTGGATGGAAGGATGTTTGTTCATATCTTCGCCTTGATCTTTTTAGGGATTCAACTTGGGCTGCTTTGGCAGGCTCAGCCGCCCGCGCCGGCATAAGTGCAGCACTTGCCTGCGCAGTGCGGTGTGCATTGCGGCGTCAGCGGAATGGACGATCCACCGCCCCAG
>JAUMYI010000043.1:1234-3239 GCA_030528705.1 Comamonadaceae bacterium
CGCCGCCTCCTCCTCCGCCGCCACCGCCGCCTCCGCCTGCGCCAACACTGGTGCAGCGCGTGCCCACCAGGCGGCTGAAGGTGGCGCTGCTGCTGCTGCCTTCGGTTTCGCCATTGGCGCATTCCCAGTCAAAGGTAGCCACCAGGTGCTGGGCGTAGTGCGCGCAGCTGCCCGCCTTGGCGCTGAACAGGCTGGCGATGTTTTTCTGCAGCTCGCTGACCCAGCCCTGCTCCAGAGTTCTGCTAAAGCCCAGGCTTTTGGGGTGCAGCTTCAGTGCTGTGACGCGGTAGGGGATGACGATGCGGCTCTTGGCCGGCAAGCTTTGGGGGATGTCGGCCAGGAATTCGTAGCGGTAGTACTGGTCGCTTTGCGGCAGCGCAAGGCGCAGGTTGCGCGCTGCGATGAGGCCGTAGTTGGTCAGCGTGAGCTCGCCGCTGTGTTCTTCGCCCACTTGCAGCTCAGGCAGGTTGATGGACATGGGTTCGAGCAGGACGACGGGCGCTGGCACCTGGGTCTGGTAGGTGGCTTCGAGCACGATGTCGTAGTGGTCGGCGATGCTGGTTTCAGTGACGCTGAATTCGACGCTGACGGTTTGGTAGCTCAGGTGAATGTGCTCGCTGATGGTGATGCCTGGGCGCACGAAGATGCGCCCGGTTTTGTCGGCATGGCGCGGGCCGCTGGCGCGCCAGATGTAGCTGCCAGGCGCAATGCCGTTGAGCTGGGCGCGGCCGCTGGCGTCGGTGGTGACGCTATGGATTTCTGTGGGCACGGCTTCGTTTTGCACGCGGATGCGCGCGCCTGCAACGCCAGCGATGCGCTGGCCTTGCGCATCGGGGGTGTCGGTGAAGAGGTCGCTGACGCTGAAGGCCACGCCGCCTTCGCCGCTTTGCGTGACGGCCACTGCCACGGGGATGCTGCCCTGGCCTTGGTTGTCGGCATCGACGAGGATGCGGTAGTGGTAGATGCCGTCGGCCACGTCCTGCCCGGGGCGGGCGGTGAGTTCGATGGGCACTTGCGCGCCCACCTCCACCACGCCCAGCGCGCTGCTGCTGGCCAAAAAGACCCAACCGGGCGCTGCCTGGCCTTGCGCATCGACCAGGCGCACGCGCACGTTGTGCGCGGCCGCCAGGCCCCGGTTGCCGATGAGGGTTTGCTCGCTGACGCTCTGGCCCTGGCGCACGCCGGTCTGGATCAGCGCAGGCTGGGCGTAAAGCGATGGGCGGGCCTCGCTGAGGCGGTAGCCGATGGTGAGGCTGCCGCGCGGCTTCTCGCCCGATTCGTTGGCGTAGGCGGTGAGCACGACGCTGCCGCGCTCGCCCGCGCGGCTGCTGCCGGTGAAGCGGATGATGCTGGGCGCGCTGCTGCCGGCTGGCACGTCGATGGGGGCGCCGCCGTCCACGCTGATGCCCGGCGGCAGGCTGCCGCTGGGCTGGCGCGCTGGCTCTGCCACCCAGCGCACGCCGGTGGCGCCTGCGCCCGCGCTGGCGCGAGCCATGATGCTGATTTCGCTGGGGATGTCGCGCGCGGCGCTGAGTTCATACTCCTGCGGGCTGAAGTGCAAGCGGTCGATGCTGAACTGGCCCTGGGCGGCAAAGCCCGCTTGCTCTGGGTGTTGCACGGCCACTTCGTAGAGGCCGCTGTCGCTGCCCTGCGGCACGAACTGGTAGCTGAAGGCCCCAGCCGCATCGCTGGACAGTTGGATGCGGCGCTCAAATCCGCCCACCCGCAGCAACAGGCGCAGCGGGGCGTTGGGCACGGGCTGGCCATCGCGGCCTATGGCCTGGCCGCTGATGAGGATGGGGGTTTCGCCAAAAGAGCTGGCCGGGCTGATGGATTGCAACTGCGCGGTGTAGGGCGCCGGCGGCGGCGCAGCCGGGCCTGCGGCCTCCAGTTGCACGGTGCGGGTGGCGCTGGCTTCGCGCCCATTGCTGCTGGTGAGCACGGCGCGCAAGGTGTACTGGCCTGCGGCCAGGCCGCCAATGGCCCACTGCGCGCTGTACGGGGG
>JAUMYI010000043.1:3339-5589 GCA_030528705.1 Comamonadaceae bacterium
TCGCCCTCCCCGGCCAAGGCGATGCTGGCGCTGAAGCTGCCATCGGCGGCGGCCCTGACGGGGCTGCCAGCGGCCTGGCCGTTGAGGTAGAGCTGCACCTGGCTGCCGGGCGATGCCATGCCGCCCACCGGCACATTGGCCTGGGTGACGGTGGCGCCATCCTGCGGGCTGCTGATCTGCGGCGCGGCGGGCTGCGCCAGGGCCAGCGTGAAAGGCAGGTTCAGCGTGCTGCTGACGCCATCGGCATCGCTGGCGACGATGCTGAGCTGGTGCGCCCCATCGGGCAGTTGCGCAAAATCAATGAACTGGCTGGCACTGACGCTGGGCACGGCAGGATAGCTGCGCGAGAAGATGGCCACGCCATTGAGCTGTGCATCGATGCGGGCAACGCCCACGGCGCTGCTGGCCTGCACCACCAGTTGGCCAGGCTGGCTCACGGTGGCGTTGGGCAGCAAGGGCTGGCCTGCGAACTGCACATCCATCACAGGCCCTGCCCCGCCCGGCTTGCTCACGGTGACGCGGCGCGTGGCGCTTTGCGCCTGGCCCAGGCGGTTCGTGGCTTTGGCGCTGAGGGTATGGCTGCCATTGGGCACGCGCGCCAGCGGCCAGCGCATTTCGTAGGGGGCGCTGGCCACCACGCCCAGGCGCTGGCCATCGACCAGGAACTCCACGCTGCGCACGCCTTCGGCATCCTCGACGGAGACGGCCAGCGTGACATCGGCATCGAGCACCGCATCGGCCGCTGGTTGCAGCCACTGCACCAGCGGCCCCTGGGGCACGAAGGCCATGGGCTGGGCCAGGCCGAACTGGCTGATGCGGCCCTGCGCGCTCTGGAACTGCACGAACAGGTGTTTCTCGCCCACCGCAGGCGAGAGGGTGTAGGCCGCCAGGGTGGGCTGGCCTGCCATGTCCTGCCACGGCAGGGCATCGAAATCGGCTGCGGCATCGGATTCGCTGATGCGGTAGCGCACGGCTTGCGGGCAATCGAGCCGCAGCTCGATGGCGCGCACCCGCGTGGTGTAGCCTGCGCTGGGGGTGATGGTGCAGGCCAGCGCAGGCTCTTCACTCAAGGGGTTGGCGTAGTCCACCCCGGCGCTGACGGCATCGCCCTGGCCTGTGGGGTTGCCCACGCCATCGCGCGGGCCGCTGGCATGGCCCCACCAGTTGCCTTGCGCCTGCACCACGGCGCTGGGCTGGGTGTTGCGGATGCCAAAGCTGTGATTGCCCGCGATGGCGGACGCTCCGATGGAGGGGGCTGCGCCCTGCTCGGCCAGCAGGCCAATGCCATTGCCCAGCAGACGCGACTGGCTGATGGTGGCGCTGCCGCTGCCGATCAGGCGCATGCCAACGGTGTTGTGCGAGAGCTCCAGGCGCTGCAGGCTGTAGGGGGCCGCGCCCAGCACCAGGCCAGCGCCGCCCTCGATGTGGCTGGGCAGGCCCTGCGCGCCGCCGGCCCAGCGAATGCCCAGGCCATCGATGCGCAATTGGGCGGCTGGCACGCCGGCATCGACCAACAGGCCCAGCCAATCGCCCGCCTGCGGGCTGCCCGGCTGAGCCTCATCGACCGGGCCCAGGGCGCTGTCGTCTTGCAGCGAGGTCAAGACCACGCCCGCGCCGGTGTGCAAGCGATCGCGCACATGCAAGCCTGCGCCAGGGCCGAATTTGACGACCACGCCGTCCTGAATGCTGAGTTGGGCAGAGCCACTTTGGGCCTGCGCCAGACCGAACAGGGCAAACAGCAGGAACAACTGAAGCGCCACGGCCCGAAACGCTGCGCATGCGGCGCGGGGCAGAGGCTGCTGGGTGCGGGAGCCTGGCATAGGGGTGGCCTCCTTCTTATGGGGTGGTGACCTGAATGGCCGCGCTGGTGGCGGGCACAAACCCAGGCGCGCTGACCGTGACCGTCGTAGCGCCTGGGGCCACGCCCTGGAACGTGGCCGCTTGGGACTGGCCGGCCCCGGCATTCCAGTTCACGCTGGCAGTGACCGTACCCACCGATGGCACGGCGCTGGTCAAGCTCAGCGTCAAGGCCGCAGCAGGCGTTTGGCTGTCTGGCCAGACAGCGCCGGGCACCTGGGCGCGCGCATACAAGTGGTGGCTGGCCCCGGCAGCCAAGGTGGCGGGCACGTTGGTGATGAGCAGCCTGGGGGCGATGGTCTCCACCGTCACCGCCCCTGGGCCAAAGCCCACGGCCGTGGCCTCGATTTGCGTGCTGCCCACGTCCACGCCCGTGACCGGCACGGCCACCTG